>JASHQG010000751.1 GCA_030037665.1 Acetobacteraceae bacterium | reverse complement strand
TTTCTGGTCCGGATCCTGAATGTGCATGAACTCGACACCGATCGGGCCGCAGTAGGTTTCGCGCAGAATGCGGACGATTTCGCGCAGCGTCGCGGTCTCACGGCCGAGCACGTTGTCAATGAAGATCGGCTTGTCGAGGTCGGCGTCAGTAAAGCCGTAAGAGCGCGGATCGAGTTCGGCATGCGGTGCCGGGATGGTCAGCCCGAGCGGATCGAGTCGCGCCTCCAGATGGCCGCGCACGCGGTAGGAGCGGATCAGCATCAGGGCACGCAAGGCGGCGATCGTCGCGGCGCGGATCTGTTCGTTGGAGAGCGTGGGCGCGCCGGGGTGGTCGGTTGGGCGGGACGCGACAGGACGGGCTGCGGCGGCTTGCACCAGCGTCTCGTGACGCGGTGACCAGGATGCGCCGGTGGACTCCTCCAACACGGCACGGGCTTCCTCGTTCAACGCGCCAAACAACTCGGCAAAGCTGGGATCGACCGAGCCGGGGTCGGCAGCCCAGCGGGCATATTGCTCGCCCAGGAATGCCGCATTCGCGCCACTGAAGGCGGATGCCAGGATATCGACTCCAGCCATTGAACTCCTCCGGTCTGTCCCGGCCGGCGCAGCTCCTGGCCGCCGACACGCCTCCGTACGGGCAGCGCCCCAGGAGCATGGGCTGCTGGGGCGCGCGGGCAAGGGCGGAGGCGAGCGATCGGCGGGAGCGGCGCGAGCTTGCGGCTCGCAAATGCGCCGGAATGATTGGGTTTTCAACCTCAACCGCGAGCCGCCCTGGCATGCAACACATGCCGCGGTTGCAGCTGAGCACCACGCACCTGCATCGACCTCTGGCACACGGACCCGCCGACACGACGTGGCAGAGCGCAGCCGTGTCCCGAACAAATCAGCCGGATCATGAGCACGGAAGGCGCCCGGGAGAGGTGTCGGACCGTACGATCGGTCCTTTTCGTTGTTGTCAGAGCAGCTGCAGTAACTGCGCCTTCAGATACGCAGTCTCCGGCAGATGCGGATGTACCGGGTGGTCCGGACCGGCGCCTGTCGTCGCCAGGATGCGCGCCTCGCGCCGCGCGCGGTGCAGCCCCCAGGCTATCTGCGCCGCCCACGCGTCAAGCGGCGCGTGATGGCTGCACGACGCCACGAACAGAAAGCCGCCGCGAGCGACGAGTGGTGCGGCCAGGCGCGCCATGCGGCCATAGGCGCGCAGTCCCACCTCGGCATCCTTGCGCGAGCGGGCGAAGGCGGGCGGATCGCACACCACGATGTCGAAACGTTCCGCCGAAGCCGCCAGCTCCGCCATGCTGGCAAATGCATCACCGTGCTGGGTCATGATGCGGTCGGAGCAGCCATTCAGTTTCGCGGCCTCAGTGGCATGGACGAGCGCAGCTGCGCTCGAGTCCACCAGCGTGGCAGACGCGGCTCCCGCCGCGGCACATCTCAACCCGAACGCACCCGTGTGACAGAAGACGTCCAGCACACGGGCACCCTGGGCCAGCGCGGCGATGCGGTCGCGGTTGGGCCGCTGGTCGAAGAACCAGCCGGTCTTCTGACCGCCGAGCAGATCGACGGGAAAGCGCACGCCGCCTTCCTCGACCACGGCGGTCGCATCGGTACCGTGCAAGAGCGACACCGTCAGCTGCAGGCCCTCCAGCCGGCGTGCCGCGGCGTCGTTGCGTCCGACGATGGCGCGCAGCGGCAGCAGATCGCGCAGCGCCTGCACCATCAGCGGGATCAGGCGATCCATGCCGGCGGTATTGGCGGCGAGCACCGCGACCTCACCGTAACGGTCGATCACCACGCCGGGCAGGCCATCGGCTTCCGCGTGCACGAGGCGATGGAACGCGCTGTCGCAGACGCGGGCGCGCAGATCGATCGCCGATATGAGACGCGCACGCAGCCAGGCAGCATCGATCATGAGGTCTGGGTCGCGGTCCAGCAGACGCAACGCGATCAGGCTGTGCGGGTTGAAGATGAAAGTACCGAAACGGGTGCCGTCGCCGCCTTCCAATCGCACGAGTCCGCCCGGTTCCAGCTTCCGGTGTTCCGGGCGCATGGCGATCTCGTTCGAAAACACCCAGGGCGCACCTCCACGCAGGCGGCGGCCCTGGTTGGGCAGAAGACGTAGCAAGGGACGGTCGGAGGCGTGTGGCATTCAGCGCGTGTCATGAAGAGACAAACGGCAACTGGCAAGCGTCAGCTTCCCGCGTCACGCCCTGGCCGCCTTGGCCATCGACGTCTCTGCTTGATCAGGTGTCGGGACGGCGTGCGAGCGCCAGCGGTTCACGCCATGATCGTTACGGCTCGAACGGCAGGCCAGCGTATTGCTCGGCAAGCGACGCCTGCGCGTGCGTCGATCCCGCCAGGTAGCCGAGCTCGGTCTCGCGCATGCGCTGATCGAACGGCGTGTCGTGCGGGAAGCGGTGCAGCAGGTTGGTTAGCCACCATGACAGGCGCACCGCGTTCCAGACACGGCGCAGTGCCATGGCTGGATAGCTTTCCAGATAGTCGGAACGGGCGGTGCTATAGAACCTGGACAGTGCACGCGACAGGTAGAACACGTCGGAGATCGCGAGGTTCAGGCCCTTTGCGCCCGTCGGCGGCACGATATGCGCGGCGTCGCCGGCGAGGAACAGGCGGCCGTAGCGCATCGGCTCGGCAACGAAGCTGCGCAGCGGCGTGATGGATTTTTCAACGACCTGGCCGATGGTGATCCGGGCTGCCACGTCCGCGGGAAAGCGCGCCTTCAGTTCCTGCCAGAAAAGATCATCCGGCCAGTTCTCCGGCTTTGTATCCGGGTCGCATTGCACGTAATAGCGGCTGAGGGTTGCGCTGCGCCTTGATGCCAGCGCGAAGCCACGCGCGTGGTTTGCGTACGTAATGTCGGGCAACGGCTGCGCCAGCGCCATCACGCCCAGCCAGCCGAACGGATAGGACCTTTCGTACGTCCGCCGCACTGAGGGCGGAATCGACTCGCGGCTGACGCCGTGCTGGCCGTCGCAGCCGGCGACGAAATCGCAGGCAATGCGCTGCGTCGCCCCATCCTTCTCGTAAGTGACGAAGGGCCGGTCGCTGAGGAGATCGTGCAATTGCACCTTGTCCGCCTCGTCGATGATCTGACTACCGGCGCGGTCGCGAGCGGCATACAGGTCCTCGGTGAGCGCGGTCTGGCCATAGGTCATCATCGGTTGTCCGGTGAAGCGGCGCGTGTCGACCAGCAGGCGCTGATTGTCGCCCCAGACTACGGCGCTGCCGTCATGCTCCTGGCCGTCGCGGTCCATGCGCTCGCCAAGGCCTGTGTCGCGCAGAAGCCGGACGCTGTGCGGCTCCAGAACGCCGGCGCGGATGCGCCGCAGCACGTAGGCGCGGGAGCGGCGCTCCAGCACGATGCTGCCGACCTGATGCAAGTCGAGGATATGCGATAGCAGCAGTCCGGCCGGGCCTCCGCCGATGATGGCTACTTTCGTACGCAATGCCGATTCTCCTCGACGGCGCCACGCGCGAATGGCCACGAGTACAGGCGTCGAACGACAAAACCGGCGGCGCCGGCCCACCGGCCGGCGCCGCTTTCCCGCGACCGGAGATGAAGCGACGACCGCTCCCTAGTGCAGCCAACCCGCCAGGATCGCCAACAACAGCAGCGCGACGATGTTGGTGATCTTGATCATCGGATTCACCGCGGGGCCTGCGGTGTCCTTGTACGGATCACCCACGGTATCGCCGGTCACCGCCGCCTTATGTGCGTCCGACCCTTTGCCGCCATGGTGGCCTTCCTCGATGTATTTCTTGGCGTTGTCCCAGGCACCACCGCCCGAGGTCATCGAGATCGCAACGAACAGCCCGGTAACGATCGTCCCGAGCAGCATCGCGCCGAGCGAGGCGAATGCCGCAGCCCGCCCCGCGATCAGGTCGATGATGATCCACAACACGATCGGCGCCAGCACCGGCAGCAGCGACGGCACCAGCATCTCGTGGATCGCCGCACGGGTGAGCAGGTCGACCGCCTTGCCGTATTCCGGCTTGCCCGTGCCTTCCATGATGCCGGTGATTTCTCTGAATTGGCGGCGCACCTCCACCACGACCGATCCCGCCGCGCGGCCCACCGCGGTCATGCCCAGCGCGCCGAACAAGTACGGCAGCAGGCCACCGAGAATCAGGCCGATCACCACGAACGGATCCTGCAGCGTGAAGCCGACGTGCAGCGCAGGGAAAAAGTGCTGGAGGTCCTGCGTATAGGCGGCAAACAAAACCAGCGAGGCCAGGCCTGCCGAGCCGATCGCATAGCCCTTTGTCACCGCCTTGGTGGTATTTCCGACAGCGTCCAGCGCGTCTGTTGTTACGCGCACGTCGCTAGGCAGGTCTGCCATCTCGGCGATGCCACCGGCATTGTCGGTAACCGGACCGTACGCGTCGAGCGCCACGATCATGCCGGCGAGCGACAACATCGTCGTCACCGCCACAGCGATGCCGAACAAGCCGGCGACCATGTAGGTGGCGATGATGCCGATGCAGATCACGACGGCCGGCAGGGCGGTCGCCTCCATCGACACGGCGAGACCCTGGATCACGTTGGTGCCGTGGCCGGTGGTGGAGCTCTGTGCGATCGAGCGCACCGGGCGATATTCGGTCGCGGTGTAGTACTCGGTGATCCAGACGATAGCGCCCGTGACAGCGAGCCCGACCAGCGCACAGATGAACAGATCGAGGCCGGTCATCGCGGGCACCCCCGGGGCGACCGATAGTGGCGCGCCGAAGCCGACAAACCACGCGATAATCAGTGCGACACCGATCACTGACAGCACGCCAGTCACGATCAGGCCACGGTAGAGCGCCTTCATGATGCCGTTGTCGGGGCCGAGCTTCACGAAATACGTGCCGATGATCGAGGTCAGGATGCAGATTGCGCCGATCCCGAGCGGCAGCAGCAGCAGATGGTCGCGATCGGCGCCGGTGAAGGAGATCGCCGCGAGCAGCATGGTGGCGACGATCGTCACCGCATAGGTCTCGAAGAGGTCGGCAGCCATGCCGGCGCAGTCGCCAACGTTGTCGCCCACATTATCGGCGATGACCGCCGGATTGCGGGGATCGTCCTCGGGGATACCCGCCTCGACCTTGCCGACGAGGTCGGCGCCCACATCGGCGCCCTTGGTGAAGATGCCGCCGCCGAGACGGGCGAAGATCGAGATCAGCGATCCGCCAAAGCCGAGGGCGACCATCGCTTCCAGCACGTTGCGCAATTGGTCGTCGGTGATGTTGGCGCCGTAACCGCTGCGGAGAATCAGGTAATAGACCGACACGCCAAGCAACCCGAGGCCAACCACCAGCATCCCGGTCACCGCACCGGCGCGAAAGGCGATGCCGAGGCCGGCGGCAAGGCCGTGCTTCGCCGCCTCGGCGGTGCGGACGTTGGCGCGTACCGAAACGTTCATGCCGATATAACCGGCGGACCCCGAGAGCACGGCGCCGATCAGGAACCCGATGGCGACACGAACGCCGAGGAAGATGCCGAGCAGGATTAGGATCACCACGCCGACGATGGCGATGGTCGTATACTGGCGGTTCAGGTAGGCCCGAGCACCCTCCTGTACTGCTCCCGAAATCTCCTGCATGCGCGTACTGCCGGGGTCTGCCGCGAGGACCTGGCGGCTTGTGATCAGGCCGTAGATCAGCGCCAATACGCCGCAGGCGATGATCAGAATATTGGCCAGTTGCATGTAGACTCTTCCTTGCTGGGAGCGGGCGAACCGCGGCACGGGCGGCCGGCCCGGCGGGGCGGGACAGGGTGGGGCGGCGGTATGCCAGATGGCGGAATGGCAGGCAAATCGGGGCTATCGCATCTACACCCATTGCGGGTTCGACGACGCCCGACGCGGCCGGATCGCAACGCGCGTCGCAGGAACTGTCGTCAACGCAGCAACCACCGGGGCCCATGTCGCCTCGGATCAGACAGGGCCGCTATGGATCGCGGCTTTTGCCGCAATAACGATTGGGGGTTCGAGACGGCGGGCGGATGCAATGCGCCCGCGGGTCAGCAGACGGAACTGATCGCGACGTCGCCATCACAGCGGGGCATTCACGCGTCAACGCGCGCCGGGGAAAATGCCCGCACCAGTTCCTCGATCCGCGTGGGGTCGGATTGGTCCATCACGTGCCGTGCGAACCGCGCACAGGCGTCGATCTCCACCGCGCGCACTGCCTGCTTAACCCGCGGCACGGCGGCAGCGTTCATGCTGAAGCTGCGCAGTCCGAGACCCAGTAGGAGCGGCGTCAATTGCGCGTTGCCGGCCATCTCGCCACAGACGGACACCGGCATGCGCATCCGCAGCGCCGCCTCGGTCGCGAATTGCACCAGGCGCAGCACGGCGGGATGCATGGGATCGTAAAGCTCCGCCACCTGGCTTTCCCCGCGATCCACCGCCAGTGTGTAGGCAGTGAGATCGTTGGTACCGATCGCGAAGAAATCCGCTTCGAGCGCCAGCGCATCGGCGGCCAATGCCGCGCCCGGCGTCTCGACCATGATGCCCAGTGGCGGCAGCTTCTCCGGAATACGCTCGCCGCGGCGGCGCAGCCGGCGCGCGACGCGTTCATAAATCTCGCGCGCTGACCGCACTTCTGCGACAGTGGTGACCATCGGCAGCATGACCCGCACCGGTCCCGCGAAACCGGCACGTAGGATGGCTGCGAACTGCGTCTCCAGCAGCTCGGTCTGACGCAGCAGCAGGCGGATGCCACGCAAGCCGAGCGCGGGATTGGCATCGGCGACTTCCGGCACGATGCCAGCGCTTGACAGCGCCTCGATATCCTTCTCTCCACCCCAGTCGAGAACGCGGAACGTCACTGGATCGCCGTTCATCGCTTCGACGATACCTCGATACGTCTCTGCCTGAGTGGCTTCGTCGGGCACCGTCTCGCGATTCATGAACAGGAACTCGGTGCGCAGCAGGCCGATACCGATGGCACCGGACTGGGCGATCAGCGGCAGCTCGATCGGCAGCTCGAGATTGGCCTGCAGCTCCACGGCTTCGCCATCCAGCGTCTCAGCCGGCAGTCGGCGCAGCTTCGCGTAGCGCTGGCGCTCGCGCGCGTATTTGGTGACGGCCCGGCGGGCATCCGCCAGCGTCGCGGCCGATGGGTTCCGCACCACGCGGCCAGAGCGGCCATCCACGACGACGGTCTCACCCGCCCGGATGGCGTGTGCGGCGCCGGCGGCGCCCAGCACGGCCGGCAGCCCGAGCGCGCGTAGCATGACCGCGGTATGGCCGTCCGCTCCGCCTTCCTCAGCGACCACGCCGGCCACGCGAGACGGCTCCAGCAGGGCGGCATCGGCCGGTCGAAGCGTTTCGGTTAACAAGACTGCGCCTTGCGGCAGGCCTGAAAAGCTCTTGAACGGCTGGCGCGTCAGATTGCGCACCAAGCGGCGCGCGATTTCCCGCACCTCGTCGGCACGGCGCATCAGGCCGGCACGGTCGTCGGCGCTCATATCGGGGTCGCTCCGGGCGAGGATCGCCTCGGCGATGGCGTCGGCTTCCGCGGCAACCGCGCTTTCTGCCGACAGCAGCGTCTCTTCGATGCGCCGACGCACGCCGCGGATCAGCCGGGAAGGGCCCAGCATGCGCAGGTAGACATCGAAGAGCGGTGCAATTTCGACCTGGCTTTCCTCCGGCAGAACTGCCAGCCGCGCCCTGAGCTTGGTGAGCTGCCGGTGGGACTGGGCGATCGCGCCGTCGAGGCGAGCGCCTTCCGCTGCGGTGTCGGCCGCCTGGATCTTCTGGCGGGCGATAACCGGCACTGGCTCCGATGCACCGAACGCGGGTCCGATTGCGACGCCCGGAGAGACGGCGATGCCGCGCAACACCCTCTCGGGACGCGCGGTGTCCGGCACCGGAGGGCGCGCCAGTCGCTTGTGCTGCGGCGGTGGCGGTTCAGCCTTTCTCATCAAAGCCGGCCTCAACCAGCGCGGCCAGGGCGTCGAGCGCCTCCTTGGCGTCCCAGCCTTGGGCACGCAGCTCCAATGTGGCGCCTGGGCCGGCACCGAGCATCATCAGTCCCATGATGGACCGCGCCGACACCGACTGTTCGTCGCGCAAGACATCGATCGACGCGCCGAAGCGCTCCGCGGTGGTGACGAACTTGGCAGCGGCGCGCGCATGCAGGCCGCGCTTGTTGGTGATGGTCACGAGGCGGGTCAGGACCGTCCCGCCAGGAATCGGTTGCGGAGCATCCTGCTCCGGCGGGGTGTCCATCGCGGTCAGCCTTGCGCCCCCGCCCTGCGAGGGAGGGCGACGGGGCGGGAGGTCAGAGCGGGCCGCACGGACCGCTTCCCCCGCCCCTTCCCTCGAGCGCAAGGGGGGGACGTTCGGCTATCCGCACTTGCCGTTCCCGTTCGGCCTGCAGGCCTGGCCATGGAGCACGTGGGAGGCGGCGGCGATGTATTTCCGGCCAGCCTCCTCGGCGCACATCACCGCGTCGGGGAGTGGCTCGTTCGAACGTACCTTCGCGAGCTTCACCAACATCGGCAGGTTCACGCCGGCGATCACTTCGACGTTCTGCTTCTCCATCATGGAGATGGCCAGATTCGAGGGCGTACCGCCAAACATGTCGGTCAGCAGCACGACACCGTCGCCGGTATCGCACCGCTTGATACACGCCTCGATCTCGGCGCGGCGGTTTTCCATATCGTCGTCGGGGCCGATGCAAACCGCATCGACGTTTCGCTGCGCGCCGACCACATGCTCCAGCGCGGAGCGAAGCTCCACGGCAAGGCGGCCGTGGGTCACGAGAACCATGCCGATCATGGACGGTGAGAAGCTTCCCTACCGGCTCCGGCGAAGCGAAGCCCACTGTCTTTGTTGCCGCTCATGGTGTTGCCGCAGGCCTCCTGTGCCTGAACCGGCGAGGACCGCGCGCCCTCGTCAAGATCGACTGCGTCCCGGCGCGGCCCCGGGCGATCCGTCATATAGGTCAGCTCCTGCCCGTCACGGGTCAGCTCACGATGCGTCACATGCAGCCGCCAGGTTGCCCCGGGCCCGCCGCTGGTCTGGTCTCGGGCGATACGCGCCGCGAGCCAGGTTGCCAACGTCTGCACGAGATAAACCGAGCGATGGCGGCCGCCGGTGCACCCGATCGCCATTGTGACGTATTTTTTGCCCTCTTGGACGAACCTCGGCAAGAGCAGCTCGATCAGAGCCGTCAGCCTGCCGAGGAAGGCGGCGTAATCCGGGTCGGCCGCGACGTACGCGCCGACCTCGGGATCAAGCCCCGTTCGCCCCCGCAATATAGGATCATAGTGTGGATTCCGCAAAAAGCGCGCATCGAATACCAGATCTGCTTCGCGCGGAAGTCCGTGCGAGTATGCAAAGGAGATCAGGGAAATCGCGAGCCCGGTCTGTGCATCCTGGCCCACGCCGAAGCGGTGCTCGATCAGCCGGCGCAGTCCTGGTAATGGCAGCGCTGACGTGTCGATCACGAGGTCGGCGTTGTCGCGCAACCTGGCGGTGACAGCCTCCTCGGCTGCGATGGCTTCAGCGACCGGTCCATGCGGCGCCAGCGGATGACGGCGGCGGCTCTCGGTATAGCGGCTTAACAGCGTCGCCTCGTCGGCCCAGGCGAACACCAGCTCGGTGTGCAGTTTTGGCGTCGCGCGCAGCCGCGCCAGGGCCTCCATGACCCGGCCCGAGTCGAAACCGCGCGTGCGCGCGTCAATCCCGACCGCGAGGTTGCGTTCGCCGCGTGCGACCATGTCCTCGAGCATGGTGAGCGGCGGGTTGTCGACGGCCTCGTAGCCAAGGTCCTCCAAGGCCCGCAGAATCGAGGCCTTGCCGCCGCCCGAGAGACCCGTCACCACGACGACGCGCTGTCGGGCGCGCGAGGACAGCGGCGCCGTCATGCGGTGAACGCGCCCGCGATCGAGTCGACGCGGCCGAGCAAGCAATCGAGTGCCAGCGCGACACGTTCCGGCGCGGAGGCGGCGGCGGGGTCAAGGCGCGTGGTCGGCACGCCGAGCGCCGCGTCCCATTCCGGTGCAGGGAGTCGCTCCGAAACGGGGCCGAGCCGGACGGCCAAGACAAGGCGCGCAGAAGGTGCACAGGGCAGCCGGACGATGCCGAGACCGCGGACTTCCAGCAGTCCGGTCAGCGAGGATGGTGCGCTGGCGACCCCGTCCTCGATATCGACGCGATCATCGGCAACGAGCGTGAAGCCGTGATGCAGCAGGCGCAGGACCAGGTCGGACTTGCCCGATCCGGGCGGCCCGAGCAGCAGGACCCCGTTCCCCTCGCGGGACACGCAGCTTCCGTGCACTTGCCGCGCTTCCATGGAACCGCAATCTGGCGCGCTCCGCGTGGGAATGAAAGAGGCCTGTCAGGGATGTCGCGGTGCGGTGCCTCGTTTACGGTGGATTTGCCCGTTCGCTCATGCCTGCGAGGTCCACGGCGAGCCGAGCCTCCGATGACGCCGCAACCCTAGGAACAAGCGCGCGGACAGACGAACTGAGTGACCGCGGTCACGCGGCAGCACGGGCCGGCGACACCGGCCGTATGCGCGTGACTGCAAATCTTCGTGCCAATGCGGCGCACGCCATGAGCTGAAGCTGATGAAACAACATCAGCGGCAGAACGATCAGCCCGAGCGACTGTCCCGCAAACAAGATTCCGGCCATCGGCAAGCCGCTCGCCAGGCTCTTTTTCGAACCGCAAAATATAATGGTGATTCCGTCGGCACGATCGAAACGCAGCAGGCGCGCCAAGCCAGCCGTCAGCGCCAGCACCGCCGCGAGCAACGACGCATCGAGCAGCAGCAGCTTCCCCATCTGTAGTGCATCGACCTCGCGCCAGATGCCGTGCGTCACGCCTTCGCTGAATGCCGCGTAGACGACCAGCAGGATGGAGCCACGATCGACCAGTGCGAGCAGAGTTCTGTTGCGCGAAGCCCAATCGCCCAACCATGGGCGTGCGAGTTGACCAAGCGCAAACGGCAACAGCAGTTCCAGCGCGATATCGCCGAGGCTATGTGCCGAAAAGCCGCCCGACCGGCCCAGCAGCAGCGCGGCCAGCAGTGGAGTCAACACGACACCCAACAGATTAGACGCTGTCGCGGCGCACAGGGCCGCGGACACGTTGCCTTTTGCGATCGAAGTGAAAGCGATCGACGACTGCACCGTTGAGGGCAGCATGCAGAGCAGCAGCAGGCCAAACCAGAGTGGTGGGGTCAGCAATTGCGGGACAACGGCATGCGCCGCCAGACCCAGCACGGGAAACAGCACGAACGTGCTGGTCAGGATGACGACATGCAGGCGCCAGTGCCGCGCGCCGGCCAGTGCTGCGGTCGGCGCGAGGCGCGCACCTTGGAGAAAAAACATCAGCGCGATGGCGGCTGCGGTGACACCGTCCGCGTACGCCACGCCAGCACCACGGGCCGGCAGCAGGGTCGCCAGGGCGACCGTGCCGAGGATCGAAGCAATGTACGGATCGATGCCGAGGCGGGACGGCAGGCGCTCCACGGGTGCGCTCCTTCCGGGCTGGGGAACCAGCCGAAGGTGACAGCATGGCGGTCTATTGTGAACTGCGCTGGACGATCTTACTGTCATCGCATATCATGATGACCAGAGTTACCGGAATGCTCGACCCGACGCTCCTCGAAAGCTTCCTCGCTGTTGCGCAGACGCGGAATTTCAGCGAGGCCGGCCGACGCCTCGGCCTGCGCCAGTCGACCGTCAGCCAGCACGTCCGCAAGTTGGAGGAGGCGGCCGGCCGGCGCCTCTTCATCCGCGATACTCACTCCGTCGTGCCGACGGCGGACGGCGAGGCGATGGTCGGGTTTGCCCGCTCGATCCTGGATGCGACCCAACGGGCGCAGCGCTATTTTGCCGGCTCAGAGGTTCGCGGGCGCGTGCGGTTTGGCACGTCGGAGGATTTCGTCAGCTCGCGCTTGCCAGAACTGCTGCGCGACTTCACACGCCTGCACCCGTTGGTCGATCTGGAGCTGACCGTCGACCTGAGTGCATCGCTGCATCAGATGCTCGACACCGGCGATCTCGACCTGGCGTTGTGCAAACGCCGCGCCGGCGACGACCGCGGACGGCGGGTGTGGCGCGACCGGCTGGCATGGATCGGCACCGATGCGACGCGGATCGACCCGGGCCAGCCGCTGCCGCTGATCCTCTACACACCGCCCAGTATCACGCGCGCCGTCGCGCTGGAAATGCTGGAACGCGCAGGTCGGTCCTGGCGCATCGTGTGCTCCAGCGGCAGCCTGAGCGGCTTGCGCGCGGCGGCACTCGCGGGCCTCGGGGTGACCGTGCACGCGCGCGGTCTCATGCCGGAAGGACTGAGCGAAATGCCGGCGACGCTCCGGCTGCCGGAACTCGGCGACGTGGAGTTTGTCGTGCTGGGCGCCGCACGCGCCATCCGAGGCCCAGCGGCGGAACTGGCCGACGCGATCCTGGCGAGCGGCGATCGGCTGCAGCGGCGTGCGTAGCCGGAACGCGCCCCATCAGGCTGTTTCTGACAGGGTAGAATGCCGCCGGCCGACCGGCCCTGGATGAAACGTCCGCGGCCAGTGGTTCTCGCCAGCGGGGGGAGACGCACCTGTTTCTTGTGACGCGGGCTGCGCCGAAGCAATCTGGTGCACAGCAGTGACAAGAGAAATAGGAACCTCATGCCCCAACCACTTCGCGGCGCCGACCTCGTCATGCGGACGCTGGAACGCGCCGGACACCGCACGATTTTCACGCTGTCCGGCAACCACATCATGTCCCTGTTCGATGCGGCGATCGATACGTCGCTCGACCTCGTGCACACGCGGCATGAAGCGGCTGCGGTGCATGCCGCCGATGCATGGGGCCGCATGACCGGCAAGCCCGGATTGGCCATGGTCACCGGAGGTCCGGGCCACGCCAACGCCACCGCAGCGCTGATGACGGCGCAGGGTCAGGAATCGCCCCTGGTACTCCTGTCCGGCCACACGGAAACGAATCAGCTTGGCCGCGGCGGTTTCCAAGAATTGCGCCAGGCGGAGATGGCGTCGCATGTTGCAAAAGCATCGTGGATGGCGACGTCGGCGACATCGCTCGGGCTGGACGTCGCCAAGGCCATTCGCATCGCCACATCCGGCCGGCCGGGCCCGGTGCATCTCAGCCTGCCATCGGACCTGCTCGACGCGCACATCGCTGACAACGAGGCGGTGTGGCCGGATGCGGGCGATTTTGTTTCAGCACCGGTTGCACTGAGCAATGCTGCAGCCGATGCCGTTTTGAACATCATCGCCTCCGCCGCCCGTCCGCTGATCATTGCTGGCCCGGCGCTCGCCAATCCTGCCGGCCGAGCGTTGCTGGCGAGACTGCAGATCGCGACAGGCGTTCCAACCTGCATCATGGAAAGCCCACGTGGTTTCAACGACGCGACGCTTGGCACGTTCAGCGAGCTGATCCGCCGCGTCGATCTGATCGTGCTGCTGGGCAAGGCGTTCGATTTCACCTTGAAATTCGGTGAGACGCCGTGGATTGACCCGGCCTGTCGTTTCATTTCGATCGATCCGGAGGGCACTCTGGTCGACCGGGCCGCGCGCGAGACCGGCGCACGCTTCGTGTTCGGCTGCGTCGCCGACACCCACCCCGGCGGTGAGACGCTGATTCACCGGTCTGGCGAACGCACGATCGGCAAAGCGGCGTGGCTCAGCGAAGCGCGGGCAGCTTTCAGCGCTCGGCCGGCGTCCTGGGCAACGCTCGGTTCGAAAACGCCCGGCAAACTACACGCGATCGAGGTGTTCCGCACATTGAAGCCGTTGATCGAGCGTGCGCCCGACACTGTGCTGATCTGCGACGGCGGCGAATTTGCGCAGTGGGGACAAAGCGTTCTGCCGGTGCCTCCGCGCCGCATGATCAACGGTGTCGGCGGTTCAATCGGCAGCTCGTTGCCGATGGCCGTCGCAGCGCGCGTCGCGGAACCGACGGCGCCGGTGATCGCGGTGCTCGGCGACGGTACGTTCGGTTTCCACATGGCGGAATTCGAAACAGCGGCGCGGCGTGGTTTGCCTTTCGTCGCAATCGTCGGCACCGATGCGCGCTGGAACGCCGAATACAATCTGCAAGTGCGTGACTATGGCCGCGACCGCGCGGTGGGCTGCGAGCTCAGCGCGCCTCGTTACGATCTGGTCGCTGTCGCGCTGGGCGGACACGGCGAATTGGTGGAGCACGCCGATGACCTGACAACCGCGTTCGAACGCGCGCTGGCCAGCGGCAAGCCGGCCTGCATCAACGTGATGATCGAAAGCATCCCCTCGCCCGTCGTGCGCCGGCCCGCCTGATGCAAACCAAGGCGGAAGATCGCGCGGCGAGATGGCTGCGCGCCTGGGACGGATCCGGCACCCACCGGACCGGCACTGCCGGCGACCACGCGGGTGCGGCGTGGCTGGCAGAGGAGGCGAAATCGCTCGGCGGCCATGTGTCGACGGAGGCGTTCGTGCTGGCCCGCCTTGATCCGACGACTGCGTGCTTCGAGGTCGACGATAAGCGGATCGACGGCGATCCCGCGTTCGACGCACCGGTAACCGGCGCGGGTGGCATCATCGACGTGTCGGGCCCCGCCGGCAGCGCAGCATCGATAGGCGTTGCCGAGCTGTCGCCGCAGGCGGTCTACAGCGGCGAATATCGGGCGCTGCGCCAGAGCGCGGCGCACGCGGCGCCCGTCATCGTCTGCCAGGGCGCGCAGCCAGGCCTTGCGCTGCTCAATGCCGAACAATGCCGCGCGCCGGCTGGCGGTCCGCCATTGCATGTCTTTGGGGAGGCGCAAGAGAGGATACTGGCTGCTGCGGGCGGCCGGCTCCGATGCTTTGACAAGGGCTGGCGTGCCGCCGGACGTGCCGGTGCCAAAGATCCTGGTGCCCAGTGGGGAGACGCGCGACATCCATCGCGCAGGCGGGAGCTATCTGGTTTTGGTCGGCAGCAGTCCGTGGTTCCATCTGCCGCAGGACCGCTGGCCGCACAGTGTTGACGCGGGCACCATTGCCAGGATCGCCACGGGAATGGCGACGCTGGTGGCCCGACTTACAGAGTGAGGCAAACCGCCGGGCTGCGGATCCGTCGCGGCGTTACGCCACGCGCTCTCCCTTCACGCCCACGGCCACCCGTTGAACCATAACGCTTGCCCCCAACGTCCCGTGCGGCTAATCCCCCGCTTTCGTCCAGCAGGAGTACTCGTCATGGGCTACCGGGTCGCGGTCGTCGGCGCCACAGGAGCGGTCGGACGCGAAATGCTCAGGACACTCGCCGAGCGCAATTTCCCCGTCTCCGAGGTGGCCGCTGTCGCATCCGGCCGCTCGGCCGGTCAGGAAGTGTCGTTCGGCGAGAACGCGGTGCTCAAGGTGCAGAGCCTGGACAAGTTCAACTTCCGCGGTTGGGACATCGGCCTCTTTTCGCCCGGCGCGACGGTTTCCGCCGCGCACGCGCCGCGCGCGGCCGCTGCGGGCTGCGTGGTGATCGATAACACGAGCCAGTTCCGCATGGAGCCGGACATTCCACTCGTGGTGCCCGAAGTTAATCCGCAGGCGCTGCGCATGTTCTCGAAGCGCAACATCATAGCCAACCCAAACTGCTCGACCATTCAGATGGTGGTGGCACTGAAGCCGCTGCACGACCGCTGGACGATAAAGCGCGTGGTCGTCGCAACCTACCAATCCGTCTCCGGGGCCGGCAAAGAGGCGATGGACGAGTTGTTCAATCACACCAAGAAGGTGTTCGTGCACGAGGCGGACAAGCCTGAGCAATTCACCAAGGAGATTGCCTTCAACGTCATTCCACATATCGACCGCTTCATGGATGACGGCCTCACCAAAGAAGAGTGGAAGATGACGGTCGAGACGAAGAAGATCCTCGACCCTGACATAGCCGTGCATGCGACCTGCGTGCGCGTGCCGGTGTTCATCGGCCATGGCGAGGCGGTGAACGTGGAATTCGCGCAGCCGGTCACGGCCGGCGAGGCACGCGCGGCGCTGCGCGAGGCACCCGGCGTCGAAGTCGTCGATGTGCGCGAGGATGGTGGCTACGTCACGCCGCTGGAATGCGCGGGCGAGGACCCCGTGTTCGTCAGCCGCATCCGCAAGGACCCGACGGTCGCGAACGGCCTGTCATTTTGGTGCGTATCCGACAACCTGCGAAAGGGCGCAGCGCTGAACGCTGTGCAGATTGCCGAGACGCTGGTCGGGCAGGGTATGCTGACAAAGAAAGTGGCGGCTTAGCGCGCCACCGCGGCGCACCGGCCCGCGAGACTATGGCTCAACTGCCGGCGTATTGAGCGGGAACCTGCCCGTCGCCGCCGCAGCCAACCCACGCGTTGCCTCACTGAGTGGGCTGAGGGCGGGTGCCGGCGCAGTCAACCTCGCGACATGGCCGGCGAACCGGACCGGGCGGCGAACCGACAGCTTCCTGATGCGGTCAACACGTCTGGTCATCGGCGACGCGTTGGCGAACCGCCGGCGGCGACATCGTCGTGGGAATGCCTGCCACCGTCAGGAAAGCTGATACGTCAGAGAGAGAGCTCGGCCCGGGAACATGCGAGCGTCGCGCCGCGAGTAGCGCTCACGTCGAAAAAAGTGCGGGCCTCCGGATGCCGGCGGCGCTCTATTCCATCACGATCCTTGGTCCGCTCGTTCTCACCACCGCCGCCCCGGACAGCTTCGCCCACACTGCTGCGGCCACAGCCGCGAAGGCCTTCGCTCCGTCGCTTTCCGGCGCCGCCGCCACAATCGGCGTTCCCGCATCCGACGCGGTTCGGATATCCAGCAGCAACGGCACCTCGCCCAGGAACTCGGTCCCGAGCCGAGCCGCCTCCAGCCGCGCGCCGCCATGGCCGAACAACTCGGTTCGGTGACCGCAATTCGGACAGCAGAAGAACGACATGTTCTCTACCAGTCCCAGAACGGGCACGTGCACGCGCTCGAACATCCGCACGCCGCGACGCGCGTCGATCAGCGCGATATCCTGCGGCGTGGACACGATCACGGCACCGGCGAGCGCCACACGCTGAGCCATCGTCAATTGCGCGTCACCGGTGCCCGGCGGCATGTCGACGATCAGGACATCCAGCGCCCCCCACTCGACCTGGCCCATCATCTGCTCCAGCGCGCCCATCACCATCGGGCCGCGCCAGATCATCGGCGTCTCTTCCTCGACCAGGAACCCGATCGACATGCAGGACACGCCCCAGGCCTGAAGCGGGATCATCCGATCGCCTCGCACCTCCGGCTTGCGCGACAGGCCCAGCATGCGCGGCAGGCTCGGCCCATAGATGTCGGCGTCCAGTAGACCGGTGCGGTGCCCGGCGCGCGCCAAAGCCACCGCAAGGTTGACGGCGACGGTCGATTTTCCCACGCCGCCCTTGCCGGAGGCCACTGCCACGATCGCCGTCACATCTGGCAGCAGCAGCGACGGCCGCTGCCCGCCTGGTTGGCCATGGCCGTGCCCCTGCTGCGGTTGCGGTTGCGCCGTTGGCCCGGACTTGTGCGCCGTCAGCACCGCCGTCGCATTCCGAATTCCCGGTTGGCGCACCAGTACCGCCTCAGCGTCCCGGCGTACTGGCTCCATGGCCGCGGCGTGCGCCCGGTCGGTCAGCAGCGAAACCTGCACCATGCCGTCGCGCAGTTCGACGCCCTCGACGAGGCCGGCGCTGACGATGTCGCGGCCGGAGACGGGATCCCGCACCGCGCGAAGCGCCTCGCGCAATGCCTCCGGTGTGAGCGCCATGGCGACTCCTGTTCTTCCGCCCGACCGAGGTCGGGTCTGCACATGTTGCAAATGCGCTGCGGGGGGCGGATAAGCACGCCGCCGCGGCGCCGACGCCGCTGATATGGCGCAGCGCCCACGATCCGCCAACGGCCCGCGGTATGCACGGGCCTCAGAGGGGAGCCTTACCGCCTCCATGGCTATACAAAGCGACGGACCCACCGTCGTGCAGAGCGGGCAAGGCCCTTGGGGTGCGCCACCGGGCGGCTCCGGCGGGAATGGTGGCCGGCCCCCGCCCGGCGGTGGCGGACCATGGAGTGGTGGTCCGGGCGGCGGACCGGGGCGCCCGGGAGGGCCGCGGCCGATACCCGATCTCGACCAGTTGATCGCCCAGGTTCAGGCCTTCATTCGCCGACTGATCGGCGGAAGCGGCGGCGGCGGACACAGCAGCCCAGGGTTCCGTCTCACTGGCGGGCGGCCGATCCTGCTGATCGGCCTCGCGGTGATTGCGCTCTGGCTCGCCAGCGGCATCTATCGGGTAGAACCGGACGAACAGGGCGTGGTGCTGCTGTTTGGTGCAGTCAACCGCGTGACCAGTCCGGGCCTGCGTTACCACCTCCCCTGGCCGTTCGAGCGAGTCGAGCTGCCTGCGGTCACCCGCATTAACCGCACCGAGATCGGCTACCGCTCCGGCGGTGCCGAGGGCCCCATGCAGGTTCCTTCCGAGTCGCTGATGCTGACGGGCGACGAAAACATCATCGACATCAACCTCGCGGTATTCTGGAAGATCAACGACGCCGTCGCCTACCTGTTCAATACACGCAATCCCGACGCCCTGGTGAAGGCGGTGGCGGAGAGCTCGATCCGCGAGGTGATGGGGCGGACGCCGATCCAGCCGGCGTTGACCCAGTTGCGGGCGCAGATCGAATCCGAGGTGCTGCAGCAGAGCCAGCAAATCCTGACCCGGTACCACGCCGGCATCGATGTTACGCAGGTGCAGTTGCAGCGTGTCGATCCGCCTGACGCGGTGATTGAGAGCTTCCGCGATGTGCAGCGGGCCAACACCGACGCCGAGCGCATCGTCAACGAGGCCGAGGCTTACCGCAATGGGATTGTCCCGCGCGCGCGCGGCGACGCGGCCCGCATCGTGGCGCAGGGCCAGGCCGCCAAGCAGGCCACCATCGCGGAGGCCACTGGGCAGGCACAGCAGTTCGACGCGGTGTTGAAAGCCTACCAGGCCGCCAAGGACGTCACGCTCAAGCGGATGTACCTGGACACCATGCGCGACATCCTCAGCCATTCACACCCGCTCGTGGTGGACAATCAGCTCAAGGGGGTGCTGCCGTTCCTGCCATTGAACGTGCCACCGCCACCGGAGCAGGCCGCGCCGCCGCGGTCAGCTGCCGCCACGTCGCCCGGAACGCAGCCATGACCCGGCCCATCATCATCCTGGTCGCCGTGCTGGTCGTGGCGCTGTTCGTGCTGAACGGAACGCTCTTTACCGTCGATCAGACCGAGCAGGTCCTGATCACCCAGTTCGGCCGCCCGGTGCGGGTGATCACCGCGCCGGGGCTGCATGTCAAGATACCTTTCGTGCAGGCCGTCATTCCGTTCGACAAGCGATTGCTGAATGTCGAGCTGCCGGGCGAGGAGGTGATCCTGTCCGACCAGCGCCGGCTGATCGTCGACAGCTTCGCGGTGTACCGGATCCTCGATCCGCTGCGCTACTACCAGGCCGTCGGCACGACGGACGAGGTACTGCAGGGCCGGCTGAATGCGGTCGTGACCGGCAGCCTGCGCCGCGTGATGGGCACGAACGACCTTCGCTCCGTGCTATCGGTCGACCGCGACCGGATCATGACCGCCATTCGCAACGACGTGAACACCGAGATGCAGGGCTTCGGCATCTCGGTTGCGGATGTGCGCATCCGCCGCGCCGACCTGCCGCCGGAGAACACCCAGGCGATCCTGCAGCGCATGCAGTCCGAGCGACAGCGCATCGCCGCGCTGGCCCGGGCGAAAGGCGCCGAGGATTCGCTCAAGATCCGCGCCGAGGCTGAGCGCGACCGCACGGTGCTGCTGGCTGAGGCGCGCGCCACTTCCGACCGCCTGCGCGGCGAAGGCGAGGCGGAGGCCACCGCCATCTACGCCAAGGCATTCAACCAGGACCCTGGGTTCTTCGCCATCTGGCGCACTTATCAGGGCTACCGGTCGGCATTGGGATCGGGCAACGCGCGACTCGTGATTACCCCGGACAATGCATATTTGCGCTATTTACAGAACCCGCCGAGTGGACCGGGCCCGTGACCACGACGTGCCGTTTAGGTGTAAGCTGCGCGGGAATGGATTGAGGCGAAGCCGCCAGGGAAACTGTGACCATGCCATTGCCCCGCTCCTCCATTGCCCGTGCCGCCGTGCTGGGGATCGCCACCGTGCTGGCGGCGCCCATCCTGTCGCCGATGGCTGACGCACCGGCTTATGCGCGCGGCGCGCCGGACAGCTTCGCTGACCTCGCGGCCAAATTGCTGCCGGCGGTCGTCAACGTCTCGTCCACCCAGACGATCACCGCCCAGAATGGCGGTCCCGACGTTGGTCCGGAAGTGCCGATGTTCCCGCCCGGCTCGCCATTCGAGCAATTCTTCAAAGACTTTCTGAATCGCAATCATCGCGGCGGGCAGGGAGATGACCAGCCGGAGCCGGAACAACGTCTGCAAAGCCTCGGTTCCGGTTTCATCATCGATCCGTCCGGGCTGATCGTGACGAACAATCACGTCATCGACGGTGCGGACAGGATCACCGTCACCCTGCAGGACAACACGACCCTGAAAGCGACTGTAGTCGGACGCGACGAGTCCGGCGACATCGCGCTGCTGAAGGTGCAGCCGGACAAGCCCTTGCCTGCGGTACAGTTCGGCAATTCGGACAACGCCCGGGTGGGTGACTGGGTATTGGCCATTGGCAACCCGTTCGGCCTTGGCGGCACGGTCACGGCGGGCATTGTCTCGGCACGTGGGCGTAACATTCACCAGGGACCGTACGACGATTTCATCCAGACCGACGCACCGATCAACCGGGGTAATTCGGGTGGTCCGCTGTTCGACATGGACGGCCAGGTGGTCGGCATGAACACCGCGATCTACTCGCCGTCCGGCGGGTCGATCGGCATCGGGTTTTCTATCCCATCCAACATGGTGAAAAATGTCGTCGCGCAGCTGCGGGAGTACGGCCATCCACGGCGCGGCTGGCTCGGCGTGCGCATCCAGGAAGTGACCCCGGATATCGCGGAGAGCCTGGGCCTCAAGGAGACGACCGGCGCGATGGTAGCGGGCGTGAACAAGGGCGGACCGGCTGAGAAGGCGAACATCCGGAACGGTGACATCATCCTGAAATTCAACAACCAGGATGTGAAGGACATGCACGCCCTGCCGCTCATCGTCGCGGATTCGGCGGTGGGCGATTCGGTGCCGGTGGTGGTGTGGCGCAACGGCAAGCAGGTGACGCTGACCGCGAGGCTAGACGAAAAGCCCGACGACGTTCAGGACGCAACGGCGACGGAAAAGCCCAAGGTCGATGAGACCAAGCCCACCGACATTTCCGGTCTGGGCATGAAACTGGCGCCGATTACGCCTGACCTCAAGGACAAGTTCCAGCTCAGTGCCAAGCAGAAAGGCGTGGTGATCACCGAGGTGTCGCCGAACGGCACAGCCGCTGATCGCGGACTGAAGCCCGGTGATGTCGTGGTGGAAGTGCAGCAGGCCGAAGTCAGCACGCCGGCTGATGTGCAGAAGCGCATCGACGCGGTGCGCAACGAAAACCGCAAGTCGGTGTTGCTGCTGATCCAGCGGCAGGATGGCCTGCAGTGGGTGCCGCTGTCTCTGACCGGCGAGAAAGACAAGCAGCCCGGCTAGCGCCGGTTCAACGCGCCACGGCTTCACGCGTTGCGGACCATCCACGCCTGTTCGTCACATCAGAAACAACGGCAGGATTAGGCGGCCCATGACGCCCGCACGTCAGCCGAGAGGCCTCATCGCGAATCGACGCCGCATCGGCTTCAGTACCGCCAGCGCCAGTAGCGCGCTCAGCGAGTCCATCGTGATGATCAAGAGGAAGACGGGAACCCAGCTCTTCGTCGCATCGTGCAGCGCTGCGGCCACCGGTCCGCCCAGTACTGAGCCGATGCCCTGTGCCATATAGAGAAAGCCGTAATTCGTGATGGCATGCTTCCCGCCGAACGTGTCCGTCAGGGTTGCAGGGAACAGCGAGAATATTTCGCCCCAGCCGAAGAACACGACACCCGACATCAATACGAACAGCATCGCGTTGTGGCGCGCGTTCAGCATCAGGAACACCGCTATAGCCTCCAGTGCGAAGGCGATGAACATGGTGTTCTCGCGGCCGATCTTGTCGGAGACCCAGCCAAAGAACGGCCGGGTCAGCCCGTTGGTGATGCGGTCTAGGGTGAGCGCGAAGGGCAGCGCGGCCATGCCGAACACCACGACATCGGCCACGCCGAAATCGTGCATGAACGGCGCGAACTGTGACACAACCATCAGTCCCCCGGTCGACATC
>JASHQG010000750.1 GCA_030037665.1 Acetobacteraceae bacterium | reverse complement strand
GACATGTTTTGCCGACCTCGCAGATGAACTGGGCTGGAAGCCAGTCGCCTGAATGGTGCGCCGGCCTCTCAAACCCAACTTCGACACTTTGAGGATTCGAGAGATCGGAGAGTCGCAGAAGCTCTCGGCTTTCGAGGTGCACAAAAAAGTGGTGCAACAACGGACGCTGGGCACTGGTTAGCGCTTCGATAGCCGCTGTCGCGGTGTTCCGGATCAAAGAAGACCTGGCCCGCGACAAGGGGATCCCCGGCTTGAACGTTACGTTTTTGGCGCTTGCTCGAAGGCCACCTTAACCGCCAAAAACGGCACCATGCCGCAGGCGGAGCGCAACCGTGAGCGTCCGGTTCCGGGGTCGTGGATAGCGGACATGCCGAGTGCGTCGGACCCCTGCTCTAAGTCGACAACTGGTCAATTATCTCCACCTCCTCATCAGTCTCTTCCAAATGCATCAGTCCAACCCGCTCGATTTCGAGCATGATGCCACGCCCAAGGTACGCCCATTCGTCTTTGGGGAACTCGGCCGAAAATTCCTGGGTATCGATTGAGAACACCACCACGCCGGCAGTGCGGTTTCCAATGCTCACCCGGTCTCCTAGCCGAATGACCCTTCCCTTTGCGTCCAGCATGCTCTACCGCCGAATATTTTCGTCACCATTCCGCCTGGTCCACGACATGGGCGTTTTGAGCATTATATACACCGCTGCGCGAGGCACCATGAATTTCGCACCAAACGATTGGGTGAAACTTCCGGTCAGTCCGGTGATCACTGAAGATTCCTTGCTAGGCTAACGCCTCCGTTGCCGCGGGAATTACCCGGTATTTCCGGAACGCCAGGGCCGCCGCGACCCGGCATCGGCATCCCGCGCCTCTCGCCGGCAGCGTCAGCCAGCGACCAGCGCCTGGGCTTGGATTGGTCCGGGGGACGTATTGAACCGGTGGCCACCGGCTGCAGATGGATCGGCCTGCACGCTCGCTCTTGGACCAAGGCGAGATCGCATGCCGGCAGCCTTGCCGCAAGGCGGCCTCATCGCACCCGCGCCGAGCCGCAACACCACCACGTCAGGCATTTTGACCCTTCGGCCGGTGTAACGAGAGTGCTCGCTTATGGCATCAGGCGACAGGCCAGCGTATGGAAACGATGGGTGGCTTTGCGCCAATAGGCGATGAGGCCAGGTCGCTTTTTGCCCGTCTGTTTCTGGGGATGGCGTGCCGGATTCGGAAGTTCGGTTCAGGTTCGGACTTGGGCACATTACAAAGTGATCGCGCCGCGTCATCCAAAGACGACAGCAGCTAGACTGATATGAGTCGCCGCACCGGCATGCCGAGTGTCATGGGGTGTCACAGTCAGGGGGCGAGGCAGTCGTCGGATTGCGGCGACCGAACAAAATCCAAGCGATCGTGGCGCTGACTGTTGCCACGCTTGGCGAGAGCGTTCGGTCGGTATCCGTATCGGCCAGCTGCGAGCCAGACGCCTCTTGGCGCGCACTTTGAGGCCTCGGTTCTCCAGTGCCGCCTGCCGGACGTGCCTTCGATATTATTGAAGTTCTGGCCAAGTCGGCAGCGGAGCTTGTCACCAAAACAGAACTGCTGGACCGCATCTGGCCTGCACCTTTGTCCTGGAAAATGCACCTCAAGTTCACACGGCGACGGTACGCAAAGCCCTTTGCCCATATCGGAACCTGCTGCAGGCTGAGTCGGACCGGGCCATGGGCTGCTCGGTGATTGGACCGTCGGCCGCACGATGCGCCGAGACCTCCGCCCGTTCTTCAACGAACCCGGCTGGACGACGATTCCCCGGTTACCGATTTCCCGACCATGGCTGGGTCTCTCATTGGCCGCCCGGCCGATGCGGCATCGGACGTCGCGCGCGGTTCGGGATTGGAGTTACGACCTCCTGACCGAGGAAGAGCGAGCATTGCTCTGCAGCTTCCTTCCGTCGTAGATGGAGCAAACGATGAAGAGGGTGTCTCGCCCCTTAGCCGGCGAGAAGACCGGACAGGTATTAGTCCGCACCCGGATGTGGCAACGCCAGTGATTTCGTAGCCTCAAACGGGGTATGTCAGGAGCAGGTCTGAAGTTGGAGCAGGCGCGAGAGACGAACGATGATCCGGGAATATCCAGAAGACTATGAGTTGATCGCCTTTTTTGAGGCGGAGCCAACTGTGCTCGATGCGGGTGCGCCGTGGATTTACAACACGCTGGATTTCGTGACGACCCGCGACGGGATCGAGGTGCAATGTCGGTTCTCCCTGTCTTACGGCGAACTCACGACGCGTTTGCTTGTTGGAGGCGCCGAGCTCGCAAAGTTCGAATTGCGCGATGCTGCAACCTTCCGCCTTGTTATGGAGAAGGGACGAGAGGCTTTATATGTCACGTTCCCGCCGTCGCTTCTGCTCGACGACTTCGTATTGCAGATGAAGCCACGTGTCTGCGCCGCATGGGGTCACCTGTGGCAATACATGGTCCCATGAAGGAACGGTTCCGCGTCAGTCGGCAAGCGCGCTGATTGAAATATTTGGTGCGGGGCGCAGATCGTTATAAAAAGTGAACCGTCCTGCAATGCTAGCGTTCGCGTCGTGCGCGTCGGCGTAGACGTTGTGGACGGTCTGCGACGGCATCAGTTTGCCGATGCCGCGATACTGAAATCGGGGGCCAAAGGGGCGCGTGACTGATCCCCCGCCAGAGACATCGAGCCGTTCGTTGTCACGAGTTGAGCAGGAATTGCGCCGAAGTGAGGTAGTAGTTCCGGGCTGTCGCGTTGATCTGCCGTTCTCCAAGTTGCGTGAGCGCCGCTGCCTTGAGGTGCCTGGCGTCAATGTTCCCGGCATGGATGGCCAGGAGATAATCGCTCAGTTCAGCAGCCCATTGGAAATCGCCCGCTTCAAATGCCGACGAGGCTCGAGCCAGCATCGCACTGGCACCTCCGACCAAGTCCAGCATCTTGGCTGCCCGGTCTGCCGGCGGCAGCGGGAAGATGTTTGTGGCGTTCCCGTCGAACCAGCCGACGTAATCGGCGTATATCCCGCGGATGGTCCATGCCACGCTGCCATAGTATTCCCGCAAGTACGGGCTCTGCGAGAGATCGGGTGGCAGCTTTACCTCCTGCACCAGTTCATCCGGCGTCTTGCCCTGCCTGATGCCGGCCAGCGTCTGGTCGAGCACGGTGCGAATGCCGTCGCGGTACACCGTCAACGCCTCCCGAACGGCATCTCGGCCGAAGATCGGTCGCATGTGGCCCTGGACGAGATAGTCGGCGTCAAGCTCGATCATCTTCTCGAGGCTCGCGATCCATTTCTCGGGAGGGCGCAGGCGAAGTCCTCGGAGTGGTGAGAGATTGGGATACGATTTGTAGAAATCGTCGCCCGGGAGAAGCACCCCTTTCTCGGCGATCCAAACGGCGAGGTTCTCCGGTGACTCGCCCGGCGTATGGATCAGTCGCATGCGCACGTCCGCGATTTCGATGGCCTCTTCGTCACCGGCGATGATGCGCGTTGGCGGGAGGAAGCCCTCACGGGTGTGCGGCGTGATCCGTCCGTATTCGAGCTGGGTGCCGGCGTTGATGAACTGCTCGTCCGGCAGTGTCGTGCCGAAGGCATCACCGCCATCGCGCCGGCCGCGGCTGAGCTCGGGACCGGAATGCAGCAGCGTCTGGTGGCTGTAGATCTCCGGTTCGTCGCTGCCCGCGAACACGGTTGCCCCGCCGGAGTGGTCGGGGTGGTTGTGCGTGTAGATGATTGCGCGAA
>JASHQG010000749.1 GCA_030037665.1 Acetobacteraceae bacterium | reverse complement strand
CACTCTGCACCGCGCGGTAGATAGCTACAAGGCCGGAATTGTTACAGTGAGTGATGTAAGAGATAGCCCAATCGATGACTGTCGCGCCGGCGCGCGTACACGGCCCGTGGGGCAAAGCTTCGGCAGGTGCATGGCGCGTGACAGGCAACCGAGAGCGCGGATCAGGGCGCCCATACGCTATCCCTACGACGGAAAGGCGTGAGCTTCTCTCATTGGCCCTGAGACCTTTCCTAACGCTATCCTGTTGGCGCCGCGTCGACCTTCCGCAGCAACCGAAGCGTCACTCCGGTGCGCTGCTGCCTTCCTGCTCGGCGGGCCGCCTTTCTTGTCGGCGAGGGGCTGGCGCCGCTGAGGCGGCCATATCGCCAGCGCCGCACATGGACCTAGCCTGCGAAGATACGGGCCGCGGTGGGCGAGACCAGCCCGACCCAGCATACTCAGCTATCTTGGCTTTTAGCACTTTCCGTTCCGTAGCCAAACTGTTCTTTATACGACGGCGTCGGCGCCGGTCGGCAGTTCCGGTGGCCCCGTTCCATGTGTGCTAGCCGGAGCCGACGTCGCAGCGAATACCGACGCGACGTCAGCGGCGTCGGTGTTCGGATGGCGCGGCGGTTTGGCCGCGCGCAAGCCGGGTCATGATAACAAGAACAGCGTTGCCACAGACAGGTTAAACAAACCCTTCATGATGTCATTCTGTTGCCGCGGCTAGTCGAGACCAAACACAAACAACGTACCACCTTGCGGCGTTGCATCGATGATTTGCGCGCCGACCGCCCCCATGAAGGACGGCATCACCTGGGGCCGGCCAGCCAGAATCGCGACATATTGCTTGCCGCCGGCCACGAAGGTTACTGGCGCGGCAACGATGCCGCTACCCAGCCGTACGTGCCACAGCTCGTTGCCGTTCTTAGCGTCGTAAGCGTGGAACACGCCCTCGATATCGCCCTGAAACACCAGCTTTCCCGCCGTCGTCATCGTCCCGCCATTCCACGGCAGGGGCCGGTCAACTTTCCACACCGGCTTTTGTGTGACCGGATTATAGGCCAGAAGCTGCCCCAGCCATCCACCCTTCCCAGGATGGAATGAAAAGTCGTTGCCTAGGTAGAACATACCGCGGTGGTAGTCCACCTTCTTCGCTTCCATATCCATACACATATTGTTCACAGGGATATACGCGAGGCCGGTCTCGGGATTAAACGACATCGATTCCCAGTTGGTGGAACCCATCGCTGCGGGACAGATGTCGACCGCCTTGAAACCGATGCGTGGCCGCTTGGTAGGATCCTCGACAGGGCGGCCGTGCGCCATATCGAAACTCTTCGCCCAATTCTCTGGCGCGAACGGTCCAACAGAGATCAGCTTGCCCGTGTCCAGGTCAGCGACGAAGAAGAAGCCGTTGCGATCGTCTTTCAGGTAAACCGGCGTTTCGTGGCCATCGATTTGCAGCTTCGCCAGCACCGGCGTCACGATGCCATCATAGTCCCACGCATCGGCTGGGGTCGACTGGATCTCCCACTTAAGGTGACCGTTGTCCGGATCGAGTGCGACGGTTGATGACGTGCCGCCATTGGTCAGGTTCCCGTAGTCCGATGTGCCTGTGCTACGCACCGCGGCATTCCAAGGGGCGGGATTGCTGGTTCCCCAAAGCACGGTGTTGGTGTCCGGATCGTAGGAGCCGGCGTTCCATGCGGTGCCGCCACCGAGCTTCCAACTGTCACCTTTCCAGGTGCTGCGCCACAGTCCGGGCACCGTATACGTGCGCCAGACCAACTTGCCATCAGCAATGTTGTACGCCTGAAGCGAGCCGCGCACGCCATATTCGCCACCGCCGAAGCCGGTGATCGCTAAGTTCTTCACGATCAGCGGTGGCGAGGTGATCACCGAGCCAGCCTTGTAATCGACGACCTTGGTTTTCCAGACCGGCTTGCCGCTCGTGGCGTCCAACGCCACCAAATAACCATCAAGGGTGCCGAACAGGACCTTGTTGTCAGCGAAGCTCACGCCGCGGCTGACCAGGCCGCAGCAGGCCTCTGGAGCGACATCTGCCGCGGGTGTGTAGCTGTAATCCCACTTGATCTTGCCGGTCGTCGCATCGACTGCGAAGACATGCGCAGGTCCGTTGGAGCTCGAGACGTACATCGTGCCGTCTACGACCAACGGCGACGCCTCCTGTCCGAGCAATGTGCCAACCTGCAGCGCCCAGATCAGCTTCAAGCCGGCAACATCCTGGGCATCGATCTGCTTCAGCGGGCTGTAACGATCGTTGCTGTAAGTCCGACCGTACATCGCCCAGTTGTCCGGGTTCTGAACTGCTTGATCGAGCGCGGGATCGGCGCGGCCGACGCCATGCCAACCCAGAACGACCGCAACGGCGCCAGCGGCCCACATCAAGCGTGCGATTTGACGACCGGCCATCTGTTTCCTCCAACATTATTGGTTTTCGTGAAACGGCTTGGTGACACCGCTTGCAGCGAGGCGTGTTTGGTGGCCGCGAAACCTTACGCTATCAGGGAATGCACCGGAAATGCATAAAGCGGTCACGAGACCTTTACTGACGCGCAGCGCCGTACTCTCCTCTAGACGAGAGACCCGTACAATTTGACTACAATCCCTCGCCAGTGCATATATTGGAAACAAACAGAGACTTTGTGCTGGACTACCCGACAGCAGAGGCTGTGTTGGGCGAACGCGAAGTACTGTGAAACGCATGAGCAATATTGAAATGCCAGCGTGGAATTGGCGTTTGTGAACCGTCCGCTCCCCGGCTCGGTGAGCAACCGCCGCTGGCAGCCAGCTGTGCTTTTCGTTCACCAAAGCGTGAACAGATGATACCGGAATTGGCGCGGGGCTTGAAGTTGCCTGTGACGCCGTTCAGGCCGAACTCAGCGATCTCGCCCAGCACGGAGTTGCCGCTTGTCAGTCGCCGGGACCCGCAAGGCCCGCGAGAAGCGGCACGTACGCGGCGAGCCTGCGGGATACGAACTCAGTGAAGAGCCTTACGCGCTTCGTCTTGCGCGTTTCGCCCTGCGTGAGCAGCCAGAGCGTGCCGTGCCTGTGCAGGGCGGTGCCCGGTACCCTCACCAGCAGCTTGTCGGCATCTCCGACGAAACAAGGCAGCGTCGTCATCCCAAGGCCCTGCCGTACCGCAGCGATCTGAGCATCCGCGTAGGTCGTTCTGACCGGGACCCCTGTGGTGCGAACCTCACCGTCGCGCGCCCAGTCGGGGAGGTAGCTGTCCTTGACGATCCAACGGATGCGATCCCGCGCTCCCGAGCGCCAGGCGGCAAGCAGGGGGCCGGACATGTAGACACCGCCGAACAGCTCCGGTCCTTGCAGGCCGTATAAATTGGGTGGCAGACTGTTGTGATCGTAGACGACGCGGATTGCTACGTCGGCCTCCCGGTTGGTCAGGTTCACTGGCCCCTCGATCGACAGAATCTCCATCTCGACTTCCGGGTACACGCGAGCGAACTCGGCGAAGTCCGGCATCAGCAGGTGCGTTGCGAGGAGCGGCGCCAGTGTCACTCGCAGAACGCCGCGTATGCTCTGGTCGCGACCGAAGACGCGCGTCTCCAACTGGTTCGACGACGTTTCCATCTGAGCCGCGAACTCCATGACCTGCTCGCCGGCATCGGTCAGGCGGTAGCCCGAAGGTAGCTTCTCGAACATGTGCGCCCCGAGGCGCGCCTCGAGCGCAGCGATACGTCGCAGCACGGTGGAATGGTTCACCTTGAGGCGTTCGGCGGCGGCCCGGACCGAGCCCTCGCGCGCGACGGCAAGAAAGTAACGAACGTCATCCCAGTCAATCATGTCGTGCAATCCCGCACCGATAGGTGCACTCGCCGGAGCTTGTGACCAACGGCACGGGACCGCATTTCGTGCCCCTGCACAAACACTCCGGCCAGTCGAGCACCTGGCGGGCACCACGGGGCGGCCGGAGGCCGGGACAAAAGCCATAACACATTTGAAGACGAATGGCCGCAGGCCGAGATGTACCGGCCGGCGCGCCGGCACGGCGGACATGGCCGGCCACGGCTGCCCGCGGTCGTTCAGCCGGATCGATTTCGCACCACCACTATGCGTGCTTGCGCACTGAACCCCCGGCGCAGGCAGACCCATTTCCGCGCAAGTCCAACCGCACCAGGAGACAGGTCGTGAACATTGGTTTTATCGGAGCCGGAAACGTGACACGCACGTTCGGCCGTCACTTGCTGACCGCCGGCCACACCATCGTCGTGTCTAACTCCAGGGGTCCGGCGACGCTGGCTGATTATGTCGCCGATCTCGGTCCGGGCGCCGTCGCGCGGACCAGGGAACAAGCGGCCGAGTGCGACATCGTCATCCTCGCGACGAATTGGCTGAACGTGCCGGAAGCGCTGAAAGGCATCGATTGGCGCGGGCGAATTCTGATCGACGCCACCAACGCGCATATCGACCCTGTACCGGACATCAGCCTGGCTGGTGTGACGAGATCGCGGGCCGCGCTGAAGGGGCGGAGATCCAGCGAGATGGTCGCGGAGATGGCGGCCGGCGCGAGGCTCGTCAAGTCAATCAGCAACATGCCGATGCACTGGATACAGGACTTTTCCCCGAACAAGCCGCGTACTGTCATCTTCACATCCGGCGACGACGGCGAAGCAAAGCAGCTCGTCATCGAACTGATCAACAGCACCGGACTGGTCGCAATCGATCTCGGGCCGCTCGCCATGGGCGACGCCATGCACGACGTCGGCGGGCCACTGTCCGGGCTCGATCTCCACCTGATCCACCGGCTCCGGTGACAGCGCTCGGCTCGATCACACAAACGAAAGGCATCATCATGTCGAGACTGGCAGACAAGGTCGCCGTCATCAGCGGCGGCAATAGCGGCATCGGGCTGGCCATCGCCCAGCGGTTCGTGAACGAGGGCGCCCATGTGTTCATTTTCGCCCGGCGACAGGCCATGCTCGACGCGGCGGTGCGGCGCATTGGCGGCAACGCGACCGCCATTCAGGCCGACGCAACAAAGCTCGGGGACCTTGACCACGTCGCGGACGTCGTCCGAAGCACGACGGGCAAGGTCGATGTGGTCGTCTCAAGTGCCGGTGTGACCGAATCAGTGCCGCTGCGCGATATCACGCCAGAGCACTACGACCGTGTCTTCGCCCTGAACGCCAGGGCCCCCCTGTTCCTCACGCAGAAGATGCTGCCGATGATGGGGCAAGGCGGCTCGATCATCCTGGTCGCCTCGGCGATGCATTACATGGGGCTGGCCAACCACTCGGCCTACGCGGCCACCAAGGCGGCGCTACGGTCATTCACCCGCACCTGGGCAGCTGAGTTCAAGGACAGCGGCATCCGTGCAAACACGCTGAGTCCCGGGGTGGTCGACACGCCGATGCTCGATGATCAGGCGAGTTCTCCGGCCCACGCGGCCGAGATTCGCCGCGGCTATACCGCCTACACGCCCATGCTGCGGCTGGCACATCCCGACGAAATCGCCAACGCCGCACTCTTCCTCGCCTCGGACGAGAGTTCGTTCATGACGGGCTCTGATATGATCGTCGACGGTGGGATCAGCAACGTCTGAGCAAAATCGCTATCTCAACCCATGTCAGGAGTGATGCCACCACTGGCCGAGGGGCTGCTTTGCGTCGAATCCGGCCGTTGTCCGCAGAACGTCGCGTCGCCGGAGGGGCCGCGCAGCTTGTCATCCGACCGATCCAAACTCTCGGCCCACTAGCGGCGCCCAGCCGGTTTCAGCGCTAGTTTTTGCTTGAGCACGATGTTGTCCTTCGGCGCATTGGTAAGGTGCCGCTCCTGGAGCTTCAGTTCTGATTCGAGATGGGTGTTGCGCTCCCGCAGCCGGGCCACCTCCTCCTCGCGTAGGTCGAGTTTCAATAACGTGTCATGCAATGTCTCGCGCGTTCCTGCGACCATTTGCCGCTCGAAAATGCCGTCCTTCGCCGGGTCGTAATCAGGCATCGATGACACCGCCGCGCCGGCGGGGGTGGAATTGGCAGCACCGGTATCGACGATGCGGACCACTTTACCGGCGGCGGCAAGCCGAGCGCGATGGCACGCTGCACTTCGACCTGGGGTATGCGGCCACCCGGTTTGGGCAGGCGCCCGCGACGAGGCCTTGCGTTCGGGTCGGACGGAGTGGCTGGTCTCTTCGACATGGCTGCCATTTACCGTAACCGTTATCGGAAAACGACCCTGAGCCATACGCGAGATGTGGGGTCGCCACTTCGATTTTGCATAACGGTTATCGGAATGTGGCTCGGCACGGACCTGATTGTGGACGAGGCGCAGAAGGCGCTGGCGATCCAACAGCAGATCAAAGAATTTGGGGATGTGAGAGGCGATTGAATCTACCTGTGCTGACAGAGGACAGCGAACAGGCGGCGGTCTTCAATAATGATGTCGCCGGCACCGCATTTGCTCAACGCGGGATGCCTGAGTCACTGCCAGCCGGATGGCCGGCGCCGCCGGGGAACCGCAACTACAAACGCATTGACGCCCGTTCCCTCGTCTGACACAGGGCCGGTCCTTCAGGGCCGGCCTTTCTTGTGCTCCGCGACGAAACGATTGTGCAACCAGCGCTGAGCGTTATGCTGGCACATCTACCCAATGGTGATGCGGCATGAGGATCATCGCAGTACCGTCACTGCTCCTGCTCGGAGGCTGCGGCAGTCCTGGTTGGGTGTGCATGCACAGGTACCCCGATCGGCATCCTGGCGCCGCCCTCTTCGGGTTGGCCGGTGCCGCTTGGGCATCAACGCAGGCCGACGACCAGGCGTAGCCTCCCAAGAACTCCGAATTGACGGAAAGATATCCCTACCGGAAAACCTCCTGGCCATCCTAAGGGCGGGATGCCAAGGTGGATGCCTGTATCACGCAGCGGATGGAGGCAACACAATGAGGAAGCTAACAATTGTAGGGGCGCTGGGCCTGGTGCTGGGTGCGGGGCCGGCGGCGGCGCAGACGTGGTGGGCGTCGATACAGGAGGGTGCGAGCTGCTTTCCCATCAAAGACTACTTGCACGTCGATACCCCGAAAGCGCTGGTGGCGCAGGTCCTGGCGTCATCTGGACCCGGGGGGCAGGTATGGCTTGAGCCGTACGGCAAGTCCGTGATGCTTCGAGAGCTCCTTTCGGTGCAACAGGGAGGGCCGCGGGTAATAACCTTGTACTACCTCTACCCGACTGAAGACGCTTGCACTAACGCCGTAGGCGATTGACGCTGCCACCCTTCAGATCCCCACCCTTCAGATCCGAGCTATGGGCCGGTCCTTCGGGGTCGGCCTTTTTGGGTTCTTCTTGCCATTAGTGATGGCCCATCCTGTTACGCACGCGCTGCTATTGTCCGGTGCGGACATGCGCCGCTGGATGCGGACACTGTGCGGACAATTTTAAGAGATATTCCGAGGGACGTGTAAAAGGGGCTGAATCCCGGGCGAGGGCTGATTTTTTCCTTGCCCGACGCGGGGCGACTCGATTCTACGCTCACCATGGTCTTCGCGCCCGACCTCGATGGTCTGCAGCCGGCCGAGCTGAAGCAGTTGCTCCTGAAGCTGCTGGAGCAGAATGCCGAGCAGCAACGCCTGATAGCCGAGCTGCGCGAGGAGATTGCGCGGCTGTAGGGACTGAAGGGGTGACCGTCGGTCAAGCCCCCGAGTGGCATGGAGAACGGCACCGCGGCAAAACGGCTCGCGGCGGTGTAACGGCATGCGAGGAGTCTAAATGCCGAGACTCTCCAGGCACAAGCAAAAGCGTGCGGCTCGAGGCCCTTCAGCCCTTCT
>JASHQG010000748.1 GCA_030037665.1 Acetobacteraceae bacterium | reverse complement strand
GAGCGCCTTGCCGACGGTCCCTCCCGTGCCGTGCACCACGTTGAACACGCCGGGCGGACCACCAGCCTCAATGAAGAGCTGCGCTAGCAGGGTGGCGGACAGAGGAGAAAGCTGTGCCGGCTTGAGGACGACCGAATTTCCGACCGCGAGAGCGGGTGCGAGCTTCCATGCGTTCATAAGCAATGGATAGTTCCAGGGTGTGATGCAGCCGACGACGCCGAGCGGTTGGCGAAGAATGTAATGCAACACGTCCGGTGCTGTGCTGGTGACCGTGCCCTCGATCTTATCAATCGTTTCGGCAAAAAAGCGGAATGTCAGGGAAGCTGCCGGCACATCGCCGGCTAGCGTGTCCATGATCGGTTTACCGACATCGAGCGTATCGAGCAAACCCAATTCCAACCCATGATCGTCGATCAGATCGGCGAGGCGGTACAGCACCTCCATCCGGGCACGCGGCTCGAGCCGCTGCCACACGCCAGAGCGGAACGCCCGTCGGGCCGACCGCACAGCGCGATCCACATCATCAGCGTCACCTGCCGGGACGCTGGTTATGACCTCGCCGTTTGCGGGGTTGAGCGTTTCAAACCTCTTGCCCGATTGCGTAGCGCACAGCTCGCCGTCGATGAACATGCGCGTTTCCGGTTGCAGCGTGCTGGCATACCTCCGAAAATCCTCGAGCGTGAGCCGCTTTGCCTGTTCGATGTGCATGGAACTTATACCTTACAGATCGAGAACGACCTCGGTCCCGCGCCGCGGTACGGAACAGCAGAGCAACACCTCGCCCGTGCCGCGGGGCGCGACCGGCTCCTCAAGATAATCAACAGCCCCGCCGAGGATCCGCGTTGCACAGGTGCCGCAAATGCCCGAACGGCACCCGAAATTCGGCGCGATACCGAGTGACTCAGCAAACTCGAGAAGAGTACCGCGATCGCGCGACCAATCGGCGTCTGCGTCGGAGCGAACGAAGCGAACCGGAACTGGAACGACGTCCGCAGGCGCGAGCTGTGCCGTTGTCTCAGGCTTCAGTATCGTTGCGGGGCCGAATGACTCATAGAAGATCCGGCCGGTAGGGATGCCCATACCGGTAAGTCCATCATAGATGGTGCGCATGAAGCCGGAAGGACCACAGAGGTAGAATTCGAAGTCGCCGAAGGGCAAGAGACGCTTCAGTGTGTCGATCGAGATCTTCCCTTCGGCGTTACATGAGGAGGCGCGGACGTCGTCTTCGTGGGGGCGGCTGTAACTGATATGCACTTTGAACTGTGGATGATCGGTGGCGAGTGCACGAATATGCTCGCGGAAGGCGTGTACCCGCCCATTTTGCGTGCCGTGGACGAAGTAAACCGGCCGGAAGCTGCCCGTCCGCTTGCCCTCGGCGACGATGTACTCCGCCATCGCGACCATCGGCGTTATGCCCACACCACCCGATACAAGAACCACTGGCCGGTCGCTTTTGCCGAGCACGAAACGTCCGTGCGGAGCCATCGCCTCCAGTTTAAAGCCGGGCTTCGCCTCGGCATGGAGGAATTGTGAGACCAGTGCGTCGCCATCGCCACGCCGGATACTCAACCGGTAATGGTCGGGATTGCATGCTGTGGAAATCGTGTAGGTCCGAGGCGCTGGTTTGTCCTGTCCTGGAATGGTCACGCGTATCGGCAGAAATTGCCCTGGTTCCCAGGCATGCAGTGGCCGTCCGTCGCTTCGGCGCAGATAGAAGGATGTGATGATCTCGCTTTCCTGCTCCACGCGAGTCACTTCCAACGGAATGTAATGGCTCCGTTCTTCCTCGGGTTCGGCGGAGGCGGTTGGTTCGACCGGGACAGAGCGGGAAACGCCTTCCGGCGGGATGGAGGCAATTGCCGCCGCAGTCGAGCTGTCGCCGTTAACCATGTGCACGATAAGCTTCTGGAAGTGACCGACCAGGTGTTCGGCGCCGGTCAAATACCGGCCTTTGTCGACGATACCGGCCAGAAGACCCCGCTGGACGGAATCGGTCAGCGCATCGTCCTCCTGGCCAACCTGGCGGTTGAACTCGATCAGGTCCTTGGCGAAGTCTTCAGAAACACCTGGTCCGAAATATTGCTCAGAGAAACCCCTGGTTCCGTTCGGTCCATTTGGCCACCAGATGTCGATCGAGAGATTGGGAAAGCCTGGGTTGATGTTGATGGTCATGTTGGGAAACAGCAGGTGGTACTGTGCCTGCGCGACGTCGCCCCTTGCGTCGTAGATCTTGATCTGGCTGCGTCCTTCCAGGGCCGAGGGCCGCACCATGCCGACCTGGCTGGAGAACCAGCCATGCACCGCAAGATCATAATTCTCGGGCTTGACGTCGATCGCGGCGCTGAAGCCGGGATGCGCGACCGCGCAGTGGTAGCACTCCAAATAATTTTCTAGCATCGTCTTCCAGTTAGAGTGCGACTCCCATTCATCGCGCGAGTAGAGAACGAGTGAGTCGAGATCGATGCCGCTTGCGGCCATTACGTCGAGGACCTTGCCATATTGTTCCCGCAATGGCGGCGCGCCGCGGTCAGCGTTGACAAAGACCCACGGGCCCAGCGTTTCGACGCGTATGGGTAGTAACGGATAGTCCTCCAGATGGAACCCCGGTTCGTGCGCCGTGCGTGGTGCACCCTGGAGACAGCCCGCCAGATTGTAGGTCCAGGCATGGTAGCCGCATTGCAGGACCTGGACATTGCCGCGACCCTTCAGCACTTCATGCCGTCGGTGGCGGCAAACATTGATCAGCCCGTTCAGGCCGCTCGTTGCCCGAACGACGGCAACCGGGATTCGCCCGCCAATATATCCGGTGATGTAGTCGCCAACATTTCTCAGTTCGTTCAGCGGACCCACGTAGGCCCAGGTTTTGGCAAATAGATTCCGGAGTTCCTTCTCGGTGATATCCGGAGCCGTGTACCAGTGAGCCGGCAGCGTTTCGCCGCGATCGAGACCTTCAATTAACGCTGCCGGGTTATCGACTGTCTGGCTCATGGGCTGGCTCCTTCGGAGATGGGTCTCTATGGGTGAGTGGGAACACCTCGCACTATGCCTCGGCCGCTTCAGCGCGTTGATCCTTGAGGAGAAGGAGGGGTATGCAGACCAACAATGCGACGCCGGCGCCGGTAAGAATCTGTCCGAAGCTCATCCAGGCCGTTGCAGCTGTGGCCAGTGTGTCGGTCGCCATCATACCGATCGAGTAAGCGATGTTATACACGCCATAGACCGCCGCGTAGCAGGAGAGACCGCGCCGGTCGACGGCGTTGCCAAGTTCGGCTGAGGTCGGGTTCAGCGTGAAGGCAAATGCGGCGCTGAGCATGCACAACCCGAGCCCGGCTCGGATTGTCCCGCTCAGCTGGCTGAGGAGGGGCAAGCTGAGCGCCATCCCGACAATGCCACCAATGATGACCCAGCGTATTGCGAAACGCTCGGATGCCCAGGCCACGAGAGGCGCACAGAGGCCGTAGACGATCGTGGCGATCGTAAACAGCAACCCGATCTCCGCCGCCGAGGAACCGGTGCGCTCGAGATGGGCAGGAAGCAAAGGCTCGACGATCCCCCAGCCGAATGCCGCAAGGGCGACAGCCAGCGCCGGAACAAGCACGGCTTTGTCCAGCAGTAAAGCGCGTAGATCGGGACGTGACCGTGATCCAACACGTTCCTTCGGCAGCAGAAAGACGCGCAGCAAGAAGTCGACGACAACCAGGACACTGGTCACCACGAACGGAAGGCTGTAGCCCCCTAATTGATGCAGGCTCCCGCCGAGAACAGGACCGACGATCGAGCCGCCGGTGCTGCCCACCAGCGCATAGCCCATCATCCGCACCCGGTTTTCGACATAGTGCTCGGCGATCAGTGCGAGGCCCGTCGTCCAGGTGGCGGCTGCGGCGGCGCCTTGAAACAGGCGCGCGAGCAGTAGAAGCGGGAAATTTGATGCCAGCCAAAATAACATCATGGCGGTACCGGAAAGCAGCACGCCGATGATCATCGGCTTCTTATAGCCGATCCGTTCTCCGAGATATCCGAACAAAGGTGTCGCAGCCAGAACACCAAAGGCGTACACGCCATAGAGCAGACCCATGCGGCTTTCGCTCATAGCGCCGGCTGGAGAGTATGGGGTGAGCGGGACGATCAGACCGTAGATGAGGTAATCCATAAACAGGGCGTACGCGATAACGCCGAGTACACTGAACTGCCGGAGACGACCCACATGGTGGCCAACAACCCGCGATGTCGCGCGTGGCGTAAGCATCACTGACCTCCGTTCCCGCATCTTGCCTTACCTTGGGCATACGGCGGGGGGCGGGAGAAGGTTGTCGAACCAGACATAGCGTGCTCCTTGGAACGCGCAGTCGAGAGTTGTGACTTACCATTCAGTACAACACCGCGTTCTGCGCCGTGCTCAGCACGTGGGACGCGGCTTTCTTGTAAGCAAGGAACATGGGCCGAACCCCATTAGCGTTGCTGCTCCAGTTGATGGTGAAGTAGAATGTCACTTTGGCCCCTCTGGGGATCATCTGGCCTGCAAAGGCGAAGCAGTGGAAATCATTCCAATCGATGCTGCCGCCTTCGCGGTAGGCCGCGATATCCGGCGGCACGGCCTGCGGGATCGCATCGGCCATGGAAAGGATGCGCTTATACTCCGTCAGCGTCTCCGGCTTCGTGAAATAGGTGCCGGTGAGGGCCGCCTGATACCACTTCACCATTTCCCGCGCGGTGCTCGCCATAGTCTCCACATCGTTCAGCGGCGGGCGTGACGTGCCGAAGGATTTGCCTTTCTGCAGCGCTTTCATTCCGTCCCATCCGGGATCCACACTATATGGCGCGCCGGCAAGGTACGAGATCAGTTGCCGTGTGGAGCTTGGCATTTGTGTATTCGTCAGGCTCGCTTGTGCAATCAGCGCGCGGACGTTCTCCACGCGGCAGGCGGCGAGCGCGATGTCGCGCGCCGTGTTGTCGCTGTGTGCGATCATAGCTACGGGGACGCTGACGTGTGCGGCTAAGAATTTAGCACGGGAGCCTAATCATTGCGCATCATTGCGTGTCTGGTGTCAAGCCTATATTTTGACAGAAAGATGGGTGGCCGGTTCGGAACCGGTCAATTTGCGCAACAACGGACAGAAAACGCAAAAAAATGCGGACGACGTATCGCGACGGTGAACGGTTCACGTCGACTGACTGCTTCGCTGTGAACGGGTCATCCTCAGCCTTCCGAACCCAAGCCTTTGATACAGTGTGGAAAGCTTTCTCGGCTTTGGGTGCAACACGACTATTCCGCTTGCCTTCTCATCTCGAGTGGCGCCGGGGGCCGCCTGGGTTGGAGAAATTCATGAGCAGATTGAAGCTGGCCATTGTCGCGGTATTAGCCTGTTTGTACAACGATTTCGGTTCGGGCAGGCATGAATTCAGACAAGGCAGCCATCAAGGAAAGGCTGGTACGCTGGACGGAGGCGTTTAATGCACGCAACATTGCGGGGATCTGCGACCTGTTCGCACCTGATCTGGTCTATACCGTCCCCGAACTCAGCGATCGCAGCCGGAAACTGCTCTGCTAACAGCTCAGCGAACTGGTTGCGAAGGCAGCGCTTCAGCTCCATACATAACGCACATAGTCACGCTGCGTATCCTGGCGCAGGCCGCGCGTGGCCATATCCTCGAGCATGCGTTGGCGCAGCGGGCTGACGGGCTGTGAAACTGTTGGGATGGTCACTTGATCTTCTCCTTGAGCTGAAGGGTGACCCTCCATGCTCAAGGCCTGACCAAATCCCGCTCAACCTCTCACTGCCGCCCTCGAACGCACCCACCTCACACCCAGCGTTCTCCCGTGAAGCGGGTTCGTGCTTGGGTCGAAACCGGCCGTTGTGCGCAGAACATCGCGTCAGCGGAGGGGCAGCGCAGCTTGTCATCCAGCCGGTCCAAACTCTCGGCCCACTGGCGGCGCCCGGTCGGCTTCAGCGCTAGTTTTTGCTTAAGCACGATGTTGTCCTTCAGCGCATTTGTAAGGTGCCGCTCCTGGAGTTTCAGTTCTGATTCGAGATGGGCGTTGCGCTCCCGGAGCCGGGCCACCTCCTGCTCGCGCAGGTCAAGTTTCGATAACGCGTTGTGCAATTTCTCGCGCATCGCTGCGACCATTTGCCGCTCGAAAATGCCGTCCTTCGCCGGGTCGTAATCAGGCATTGATGACACCGCCGCGTCGGCGGGGTGGAATTGGCGGCACCGGCATCGACGATGCAGACCACTTTACCGGCGGCGGCAAGCCGAGCGCGATAGGCACGCTGCACTTCGACCTGGCGTATGCGGCCCCCCGGTTTGGGCGGGCGCCCGCGACGAGGCCTTGCGTTCGGGTCGGACGGAGTGGCTGGTCTCTTCGACATGGCTGCCATTTACCGTAACCGTTATCGGAAAACGACCCTGAGCCACGCGCGAGATATGGGTCGCCACCTCCATTTTGCATAACGGTTATCGGAATGTGGCTCGGCACGGACCTGATTGTCACGCAAGCCGCTGAGAAGGCTGTCGCCTGCTCTAGGCGTAGCCGGGCCGCCGCTTTGACCTTTCCAGCCTTGCCGCCGCGATGGAGGCCGCTTGGTCATCGGGGTAATGATCGGCCCTCACCCGCCCCGGACTGCCCATGCTGCCCCACTCACGCACGAGTGCGGTGCCGCCCCAGAGGACCGGCTGGAAACGGAGGCGGTAGAACCTGAACATGCGTCTGGCGGGCTCGCGGCGGTGTAACAGCATGCGATGAGTCTCAATGCCGAGACTCTCCAGGCACAAGAAAAAGCATGCGGCTCGAGGCCCTTCAGCCCTTCTTCGCAGATGCCTCGCCCGACCGCGGTCCGCCCGATTGCTCCTCGCGCTTCCGGCTGCGCTTGATAAGATGGGTGCCGATGACGCTGGCGCCTGCAAGGATGAACGCGACGACTACGGGCGTTATGAGCTGGTTCACAACCTGATCAGTCACCAGCGGAGGTCTCCGAGGGCGCGCTGTCCCCATACATGTAGGAATATGCCCATCCCGAGCCAAGCCGGGGGTGCCAATCCGGCGGGAGTGGCGGGAATGTTCCCAGCGACGACTGGCGTGACCATCCTCACGACGACGAAGGCGACGGCAACGTTATTGAGTGCCGTGGCGACCAGTTTCAGCCGTTCGTTTCTCTATTTCGTCGGCCGTCAAGGACACGCTCCTGGCTAGCGAGTTGTGGGGACTGTTGGGACAGTCGGAATCTTCAATAAACGCCATCGGGAAACTGTCAGGCTGTCGTTTCGCTCCGGAGGCGGCTGAGCGTCGCGAGCAGGTCAGCGTCGATGCCGGCTTCAGCTCCCGCGGGGTCGGTTATCGCCATAATACCGCGTGCTATCCAGGGAGGAGATGGCCGACAATGAAACGACTCTCGCTCCTGCTCGTCCTTACCTTCTTCGTTCCTTTCGCTTCCCAGGCTCAGCCCGCACCGGGTGGGTCGCCGGCGGTTGGTGTCGTGCGTGCCGAACGCCAGCAGATCACGCAGACCGACGAGTTCATCGGGCGCATCCATGCAGTGGGGCGAGTGGCGCTCGTCGCGCGCGTTACCGCTTTCCTTGAGAAGCGGGAATTTGTCGAGGGTGCCGAGGTTAAACAGGGCGATCTGCTCTATCTCCTCGAGCAACCGCCTTTCAAGGCGCAGGTCGACGCGGACGTGGCCAGTGTGGCGCAGTTGGAGGCGCAGCACCTCTATGCCGAGCAGCAACTCGCGCGTGGCCGAATCCTTTTGGCATCGCCCGCCGGCCAGCAGCAGCAGGTCGACCAAGACGTCGCTAATGAACGTTCTTTGGCGGCGCAAGTCAGCGCCGCGGTGGCGCAGCTTCAACAAGCCCAGATCAATCTCGCCTATACCGAAATCCGCGCGCCGATCGACGGCAAGATCACCACCACTGCGGTCACCGAAGGCAACGTGGTCTCGCCGACGAGCGGAACCCTGGCGACCGTCGTCAGCCAGGACCCTATGTATGTGATCTTTCCGATCGCGTCGCGCAGCGCGCTCGAGCTGCGCGAGCGCTATGCCAAAAAAGGTTTCGGGGCGGTCGTGATCAGGCTCCGATTGCTGACCGGCAAACTCTATGGGCAGGAAGGCCATCTCGACTACGTATCGCCAATTGTCGATCAAACCACCGATACGATCACTTTACGCGGGGTAATTCCTAACCCGCTACTTCCGGGCATGAAAGCCGGCGCCCCCGGCTCGCGCGAATTGGCCGACGGTGAGTTCGTGACCGTCCTGCTCGAAGGCGTGCAACCGATCCGCGTTCTGACGATACCGCGCGCGGCCGTGCTTTCTGATCAGCAGGGCGATTACGTCCTTGTCGTCGACGCCCAGAACAAGGCACAGGAACGGCACATCCAGCTCGGCCAGTCGACGCCGTCCATGGCCGTCGTCACCAGCGGCCTCACGGAAGGAGAACTGGTCATCAGCCAGGGCGTGCAGCGCACTCGCCCTGGTGAGCCCGTGTCGCCTGGCCCAGCGAGCCCGTTGCCATCGACCTCGCCGGAAGGTGGGCCATCGGGGGCGAGTGGTGCGCCTGCCATCGAACCGAAGCCGAAACAATGATCTCGGCGATCTTTGTCGATCGGCCGCGGCTCGCAGTTGTCATGGCGCTTGTCATCACGATCGCCGGCGGCCTCGCGCTGATGCGCATCCCTGTCGCACAGTTCCCGGACATCGTACCGCCGCAGGTGCAAGTCTCGGCCAACTATCCCGGCGCCTCCGCCGCCGTCGTCGAAGCGAGCGTCGCACAGCCGATCGAGGCGCAGGTCGTCGGCGTCGACAAGATGATCTACATGAAGTCGACAAGCGGCAACGACGGCAGCTACAACCTGACCGTCAGCTTTAGGCTCGGCAGCGACCCTGACATCAACACCAACGCCGTCAATAATCGGGTGCAGACCGCCCTGGCGCAGCTCCCGCCGGAAGTCCAGCAGGAGGGGCTGACGGTCCAGAAGGAGTCGTCGGCGATCCTACAATTCATCGCGCTATACAGTGAGAACGGCAAACAGGACCCGCTGTTCATTACTAATTACGCAATCATCAATATAATGGACGTGTTGTCGCGCACACCCGGGGTCGGGCAGGCTACCATCCTGGGCGCGCTCAACTACTCGATGCGCGTCTGGTTCGACACCCAGCGCCTCAGCAATCTGAGCTTGACCCCGGCTGACGTCATCGGAGCGATCCAGGCGCAGAACGTGGAGGCGCCGGTCGGCCGGATCGGCGCCCGCCCGATCGGCAAAGACCAGCAATTTCAGTTGAACGTGCAGACGCAGGGTCGCCTGACCACCGCCGCACAGTTCGGCGACATCGTATTGCGAGCCAATCCCGACGGCTCCTTGCTGCGCGTGCGCGATGTTGCAAGGGTAGAGCTAGGCGCCGAGAACCAGGATGTCGAAAGCCGTCTCAACGGCAAGCCTGCGGTGACGATCCGCATTAGTCTGGCGCCAGGCGCAAATGCCGTGGAGGCCGCTGCTGCTGTCAAAGCCAATCTGGATAGATTGAGCCAGCGCTTCCCACCCGGCCTGAAATATCTTGTCAATTACGATACGACGACGTTTGTCTTTGCCACGATCCACGACGTCCTGATCACGCTCCTCATCGCCTTCGGTCTCGTCGTCATCGTGGTCTTTCTGTTTCTTGGCAGTCTGCGCGCAACCGTCATTCCGGCGATCGCGGTGCCGGTCAGCGTGATCGGTAGCTTCGCGGTTCTGCTGGCGATGGGCTATTCGGCCAACACGATATCCTTGCTCGCCATGGTGCTGGCGATCGGGATCCTGGTCGACGACGCGATCGTGGTTGTCGAAAATGTCGAACGCGTTATGGAGGAAGAGCCGAACCTCTCGCCAAAGGACGCGACGAAGAAGGCGATGGCCCAGATCACCGCACCGATCATAGCGATCACCCTAGTGCTGTTTTCCGTGTTCGTCCCGATCGCTTTCATTCCCGGGATTTCAGGAACACTGTTCCGGCAGTTTGCGGTGACGATCAGCGTCGCGATGCTGATCTCGGCATTGAACGCGCTGACCTTGTCGCCGGCATTGTGCGCGGTGTTTTTGCGCCCCGGCGGCCACAAGCGCGGTGTGATGGCCTGGATATTGCGAGGCATCGACCGCGTCCGCGATGGTTACGCGTCGATCGTACGCCGGCTGGTGCGCGTGTCATTCCTTGGGGTTGCCGCGATCCTGGCGAGTGCGGCGGCGATCTATCTGCTGTCGTTGCGTACGCCCACCGGGTTCCTGCCCGATGAAGATCAGGGCGCGTTTTTCGTCTCGGTGCAATTGCCGGATGGGGCATCGGTCTCCCGTACCAGCGACGTAGTGCAGCAGATCGCGGCACTGCTGAAGCAGATGCCGCAGGTGCAGAACGTCCTCGCAGTCAGCGGCTTCTCGATTATCGACGGCGTCAACGAGCCGAACGCTGCATTGCTCGTCCCGACCTTGAAGCCGTTCGCCGTCCGTGCCGGTGCGGCGAACTCGGCGCAGGCGCTGATCGCGCGGGTGTTCGGCGCGGGACTGCAGATTCCGACGGCGACGATCATCCCGTTTAACCTGCCGCCAATCATCGGACTGTCGACGACCGGCGGGTTCGAATATCAGCTCGAAGGACTCGAGGGGCAGGATCCGCCCGCGATGAACAGCGTCATGCAGGGGCTGCTACTGGCCGCTAATCGCGATCCACGGCTGACGCGCGTCTTTTCGACCTATACCGCGAACAACCCGTCGATTTATCTCCAGATCGACCGTCAGAAGGCGCAGGCGCTGGGCCTCGGCATCAACGACGTATTCGCTGCGCTGCAGGCGACATTGGGCGGCATCTACATTAACAACTTCAATCTGTTCGGCCGCGTCTGGCAGGTCAACATCGAGGGCGAGGAGGCGGACCGGCGCGATGTCCCCTCGCTGTGGCAGATCCACATCCGGAATAGATTCGGTACCGACGTTCCACTGCGTTCGATCGCCGACGCGCGGGTTATCCTTGGGCCGCAGGTCATCACGCGTTACAACGACTACCGTGCGGTCCCGGTTCAGGGCAGCTCGTCGCCGGGCACCTCGTCCGGCAGTGCCCTCGCGGCAATGGCGGAGGTCTCGGCCACGACCCTGCCTCGTGGCTACAGCTACGAATGGACAGGCACAGCTTACCAAGAGGCGTCAGCCTCGGGGCAAACCGGCCCGATACTCGGCCTTGCGGTGCTGTTTGCGTTTCTGTTTTTGGTCGGTCTTTACGAGAGCTGGATGATCCCTGTGCCGGTGTTGCTGTCGGTGCCGGTGGCAGTGCTTGGCGCGTTTCTTGGAATCCTGTTCTTGCATCTGTCGCTCGACCTTTACGCCCAGATCGGACTCGTGGTGCTGATCGCGATGTCCGCCAAGAATGGCATCCTAATTGTCGAATTCGCCAAGGATCAGCGCGAGGCGGGACGGGACATTCGTGAGGCCGCGGTGCTCGGCGCACAGATGCGCTTTCGCGCGGTGATGATGACCTCCTTCGCGTTCATCCTCGGTGTCTTCCCGCTGGTGGTGGCACAAGGCGCTGCGGAAATCAGCCGCCACTCGGTCGGTACGCCGGTCTTTTTCGGCATGATCGCAGCGAGTGGAATCGGGTTGTTTGTGATTCCGATGCTTTACGTGACCTTCCAAACCATCCGCGAGCGCAGCAGGGTGCGCGGGCGAGATCGATAAAACTCAGCAGCCGCACCGGGGTCGATGGCAATTCAGCACGCGCCTCAATCGGACATCGCGCTATCGCATGGTGCGATTCTGTCACATCTCGCGCTGTCTGCCGCGCAGGTGTTGTTCGAAATGCTCAAGGCGAACCGCATTTGCCTTCAGAGCGAGAGGTGCCGACGGGGGAGACGATATAGGTCGCGATATATCTCCGTCGATCCCGATTGCCGCGGTCGAGAAGTCTCAGAGTCCCCTCGAAGGCATGTTCTGGTGGCGCTATCCCGACTTTCTCCCGGCAAATCGCACCATTGATACCGCAGCCGCAGCGTGAGTCCCCACAACTTTGCATGCTCCCGTCCTCGTATCCTACGGCCAACCCGCATCCGAGATTTCCGACATCATCCTCGAGCGCCGTGCGTGCCAGCGCGTTTTGGTCCTCCGCTCTGCGGTCCACCGGAAGGGCCGTTGTGTGATTGACACATCTAACTGCAGCCTATAGGCAACCAGCCGAGCGGTGCACATGCAATGATTATTGGAA
>JASHQG010000747.1 GCA_030037665.1 Acetobacteraceae bacterium | reverse complement strand
TATCGCGCTTTGGCGCTCCGCTTCGGCGTCACCCACCAGCGGACCGGCTTCGGCTCCCGCATCGATGCAGCGACGGCACCCTTGGCTGATGCCGGCGTCGTCTCGCCGTCCGGTGCCGCCTTCGCCTTTGGCTTACGACCTCGGCGCGCTGGCTCAGGGCGTACCACCGTCACATCATCACCTGCCACGGGAGCTTGATCACCTGCCACGGGAGCTTGTGCAGTGGCCAGAGCATCGTCGGCCGCGACGCGCGCCGCCTCGGCGGCCGCTGCCCGCGCTTCGGCATCAGCCAGTGCCGCGCGGAGATCGGTGATCGTCTCGGTCTCGCGTTGCAGCGCTGCGACGGCGTCCTGACGTGCCAGATCCGCATGACCCAATTTGGTTTGCAATTGCTGCACCATCGCCTGCGCTTCGGCGAGCGCTTTCTCCGCTTTCTCGCGCGATGAAATCTCCGCAGCGAGGGCCGTTTCCGCGACTTCCAACCGGTTGGTTGGCGCAGCGACCCGCGCCGCACCCGCTTCGTGGTGATCGCGCCGCGCGCCTGTCAGGCCGTGGACGAGAGTGACGGGGACTTCGCCGTCCTGCACGAAGCGCCGCTTGTGGACGCTGGGCGTGAGGCGCTCCACCGGCCGTGCCGTCGGCTGTGACTCCGCTCGCTCCGGCAGACGCATCCGCGGTGCCTCGCCGTCGAGCCCCCACGCGCGGCGAATGCGCGCTTCCTGCATTTGTTCGGGGGAGGCGGTGGTTTCGGCGGTTTCAAGTGAGAGGGCCAGCGTGGCGCTGGTAGATTCCAGTTCTGGTTTGTCGTTTTCACTCACGATGGATGCCCGGACTCTTTCGGTTTGCAAGGTCGCGCATGCTGGACTCTCCCGCGCTCTCGTCAGAGGTTCGCGCTTTCGCGGCGATATCCTGTTTGCGGTGGAAGATCCAGCCGAGCTGCTTGGCTGCTCCGATGTTTGAATGTTTCATTCCCGGTTGGCAAAAAGCGGCTCACCGCTCGAATCGCGACGATGTGTTTGCCGTTTTGGCATTCCCGCCCGAATCACTGCAGTTAGCCCGCGACGGTCACATAAACGCAAAGCTCCGTCATAGCAAGTCAGTTCCAGGTCTTGGTCGTAACCCTGTCAGTCTTACTCGGCTAGGTTGTATGTCGCGCTATAATTCGCGCTGGATTGCAACGGAAATCACCATGTTAATCGAAACAAGGCCAGCGTCGTCGACTCGTGGACGATGACAATGAGGTGAGAAAGGCGCCCTTCACGTTTTCGGAATCAGCTGCTCATTGCGTTGATGCCGACAGATCCGGCGTACGTCGGTTGCAGATGCCAGGTTTGACGAGGTCACCTGTCAGGTTATCGAATAGCGCATAGCCGGTATGATCAGGCGGAAGCTCATCGCCACGTTAAAAGTACGCAACCTGACTATTCAAACGCTGTTCATCTCCGGCGCGCACGATCCTGACATCGCCCGAAAAGTCGGCACCCACGCGCCTAGAGCAGCGATAGCCCCGCAACACATGATTGCGCTCCCTTGTCGCCTCTGCTTGCCCCCCGGCCTGAACTATACATCCCGCTTCCGCGGAATGTTCTGGAGGCAAACTGTCAAGGCTCACGTTTGCGGTCGCGAAAGAACGTGACGTCGTCATGGTGATTCCTGGCATGCAGGGTTTCGCCGGGGGAGCACGGCGACGCTTCGTCACGCCGGCTGCCAACAATCCGGCACGCACCGCAGCCCGAGGAAATTCCGCCATGCCAGCGCCAAGGCGACGCGCAGCCTTCGGAACGACCTGGCGAGCAGGTTCGTCTGGATTGCAGAGCACCGGCCACCGAAAGTTGTTCCTGCGCCGAACCACGATCAGTTCACGCGTGTCCGGCTGAAGGCGACGTCACTTGACATGAGCAGTGCAACACTGACGAAGCCCCGATCTTGCTCGATGACGCGCTGCGAGTTGACCTCCCTGACGGCGCGAAGCTGCCCTGGACGGCCGGAACGTTCGCCGTGCCGAAGCGCATGGCGCATAAGCCAATCGCGGCGACAAAAGCCGGGCTCATGCTGATCGCGTCGCGCGAGCTTCCCGAGAGAGGCAAGACGGCTCGCGACCGCATCGCGCAGAACGTTGTGTGGATCTGAAAGCACGCCGGCGGACGGGACTTGCAGCAAGGTTGCTCAACCTTGCACAACATCCATCCCCCGTCCTGAGGCCCACACATGCCAGTGAACCCCGCCGACGGCCAGATCCTCGGCACGCTCTACGGGAGCGATCCGATGCGCGCCGTGTTCGACGAAGCCGCATATTTCCAACGCATGCTTGACGTCGAGGCGGCGCTGGCCAGAGTGCAAGGGCGGCTCGGCATCATTCCGGCAGAGGCGGCCGCGGCGATCACGCAGGCCGCGCGTTACGACAACCTCGATCCTGCTGAGCTCGCCGCCAGTGCGCGTAATGTTGGCTACCCGGTGGTGGGGCTTGTGGCCGGATTGTCGCGCGCCGCCGGGCCGGCCGGCGGATGGACGCACTGGGGCGCAACCACCCAGGACATCATGGACACGGCCACGGTGTTGCAGGTGCGCGACGGCCTGGCGCTGATCCGCATCGAACTCCTGACGCTCATGCGCAGCTTAGCGGCACGGGCAGAGGAACACCGTGGCACTGTGATGGCCGGCCGGACGCATCTGCAACAGGCGCTTCCAACCAGCTTCGGACTGAAATGCGCCACTTGGGCACTGCCGTTGGCCAGCCACCTCCAACGGCTCGACGAGATTCGCGCACGCGTGGAGCAGGTCGAATTTGGCGGCGCCGCAGGCACGCTGGCGTCGTTGGGCGATCAGGGAATTGCCGTGATGGAAGGGCTGGCTGCGGAGCTCCACCTCGCCGCGCCAGCGGCGCCCTGGCACGTCTGCCGCGACGCCCTGGCCGAGACCGTTGGGTTTCTCGGCCTCGTTTGCGGCAGCCTGGCGAAATTCGCCACCGACATCATCCTCCTGACACAGACCGAGTTGGGCGAAGTCGCCGAGCCCTACATCGCCGGCCGTGGCGCCTCTTCCACGATGCCGCAAAAGCGCAACCCGATCGCCAGCGAATACATCCACGCCGCCGCACGCGGCGTTCATGCGCTAGTCCCGCAGA
>JASHQG010000746.1 GCA_030037665.1 Acetobacteraceae bacterium | reverse complement strand
GCCCGAGCTATGCAGCCGGTGCGGCGGTTGACTGGCCCGGCACGAAGCGGCCGCTGCCTGGCGTCGCGAGCAGCCGCTCACCGTCCCAGATCAGTCGCCTACGCAGATAGGTTGCGGCCACGCGGCCGCGCATGCGCCGCCCGTGATAGGGCGACCAGCGCATGTCCGCGCGGTCGAGAATGTGCGACTGGTCGAACGTGAAGTCGCCAGGCTCCATCACGCAGAGATCGGCGTCGGAACCGGGGCGGATCGCGTCCTTCTACCGCCAGAGGCCATGCAGCTTCGCGCTGCGTTGAGCGCAATAGATCGCCGTCAGCATCGGCGGCAGGCTGCGTGCTTCCAGCAGTGAAAACATCAGTGGCGCGACGGTTTGCATCCCTGTCAGACCGGCGCTGCACGCGAAGATGTCGGGCAGCGTCTTGCGTTCCAGCGGCCAGGGCGCGTGATCGGTGGAGATACAGGCGATCTTGTTCTGCGGCAGACACGCCCACATCCGCTCGACCTCGGCGGCGGAGCGCAATGGCGGATTGCATGTCGCGATGCCCGCGAGGTGGATGATACCGTCCTCGGTCAGACACAGGTACTGACTGCAGGCTTCGCCGGTGGTCCGCGCGCCCATGCCGCGAAACGTCTCGGCGATGGCGAAGCCTCGCGATAGCGACGAATGCGCGACATGCACGTGCGCGCTGGTTTCCAGCGCCAGCTCGAAGATTTCCAGATCTGCCATTCTCTGCGGGCGCCGGACCGGTGCGGCAGTGCATGATTGGCTCGGTGCGTCCCGCGGCGCGCGCCTCCAGGGTTAGCCTCTCCGCCAGCGCCTGATCTTCGTTATGGATGGCGCAGGGCAGGCCGGTTTTAGCGATCTCGTGGAACGCGGCCGGCATGGTCGGATGATCGATGCGCGGGAAGCGCACGGCGTCGTACTCGTAGGTGGAAAGCTTGAACGCCGACACACCCGCTCCCGCCAGTCCCGCGATAGCGTCGAGGCCGCCGGTATTCAGGATTGTGCCGTGGAGCGCCATGTCGACATGGGGAGTCGCGTTCACCCATCCGATCTAATCGGCGAGGATCGCCGCGTCGGTCACGGGCGCAGGCACCTCGTGGGGCATGTCGCAGCAGGTCGTTACCCCCCGCGACAGCAGATCGCGCGGCGTTTTCGATGCCTGCCCATCCGGTGAACGATGACGTGTGCATGTGGCCATCGACCAGGCCGGGAAGGATCAGACGACCGCTGTGGTCGACGGTTTCGGCCGCCGGTGGCAGCCTGCCTTCGCCGATCGCCGCGATCGTCGCGCCGCGGACCGCGACATGGCCGTGGTCGATGATTGTGTCGGCGGTGACGACGGTGCCGACGATCACACGGTCGAAGGATGCTGACAATTTGGACGACCCTCGGCGCGGTGGCCCGGCAGAATCGCACACGACAGCCGCACGTGCTGAGCGCACGAGATGAGTGTCCGCCGGCGATCGTCGGCGATCACCCCGATCTCACCGGCCGGCGATGCCCGGCGGTGCCGCGCGAGGCGCTGAAGCAGCGGGTGTTCTGCCTGTTTCCGGCCCTGGCAGAGCGGCCGGCGCGCGCGGCCGCGCTCCGCTTGCCGCGATGCCAGCGCACCCCTACGAAGGCCGCGCAACGGCCGGAGCGGTGTCCGTCAATCGCCGTTCCGTGCGCCAACCGGAGGAACGCATGATCCTGCACGACGTGAGGGTGCATCCCTCGAAGGACAACCTCAAGCGCGAGGACCAACTCGCATGGAAGATCGCTGCTGTCGCCGCCGACAGGGTGCCGGTGGAAGCGGACGTGGCGGCAATGATCATCAACCGCGTCATCGACAACGCGTCGGTCGCGGTCGCCTCGGTAAATCGGCATGCGCCACTGTCAGCGCGCGACATGGCGCTCGGCCATCCGCGTCCGCGTGGTGCCGCGGGCGCGACCGTGTTCGGAGCACCGGCGAGCAAGGCGGTCAGTCCGGAATGGGCCGCCTGGGCGAACGGCACCGCGGTACGCGAGCTCGACATGCACGACACGTTCCTCGCGCAGGACTATTCGCATCCCGGCGACAACATCCCGCCGATCCTCGCGGTGGCGCAGACGATGGGAAAGAACGGCCGTGACCTGATCCGCGGCGTCGCCACGGGGTATGAGATACATATCGACCTCGTGCGGGCGATTTCGCTGCACAAGCATCGCATCGACCACATCACACACCTGGCTGCCGGTCAGGCGGCCGGCATCGGGACGCTGCTGAACCTGAAGCCGGACATCATCTACCAGGCCGTGCAGCAGGCGGTTCATGTCAGCGTCACCACACGACAGTCCCGCAAGGGTGAGATCAGCTCGTGGAAAGCCTATGCGCCCGCCCATGCCGGGAAGCTGGCAGTCGAGGCGACGGATCGCGTGATGCGTGGCGAAGGCGCTCCGAGTCCGATCTATGAAGGTGAGGACAGCATCATCGCCTGGGTGCTGGACGGACCGCAGGCGCATTATCAGGTTCCGCTGCCGGCGCCGGGCGAGCCGAAACGCGCGATCCTGGACAGCTTCACGAAGGAGCACAGCGCCGAATACCAATCGCAGGCGCTCATCGATCTGGCTTTCCGCATGCGCCAGCAGATCGCCGATCTCGAGCACGTCGAGCGGATCGTGATCCACACCAGCCATCACACCCATGCAGTGATCGGCACGGGCGCTAACGATCCGCAGAAGATGGACCCCAAGGCGAGCCGCGAGACACTCGATCACTCCATCATGTACATCTTTGCTGTCGCGCTGCAGGACGGGCGCTGGCACCACGTCGACAGCTACGCGCCG
>JASHQG010000077.1 GCA_030037665.1 Acetobacteraceae bacterium | reverse complement strand
ACCGGCTTGCCAAGCGCCCGGATTTGCCGCTACGGCTCTGTTATGGATAAGCAACTCACCGCTAAGCTGACCACGTGGCGTCGCCACTTGCACGCCCATCCCGGACTGACACTGCACGAGGAGGAAACCGCGGCATTCGTCTGCGCCCGGCTCGCCGAGCTCGGCATTCCGTTCGTGACCGGTATCGGTGGCAACGGCGTGGTGGCGACGCTGAGCCGCGGGCAATCCAACCGCAGTGTCGGGCTGCGCGCTGACATGGATGCACTGCCAATCACCGAAACGACCGACGCGCCGCACGCCTCCACCAATCCTGGCGTCATGCACGCTTGCGGCCACGACGGCCACACCACGTCCCTGTTGGGCGCCGCGGCGTTGCTGGCACAGGACCAGACCTGGACGGGCACGGTGCAGCTCGTGTTCCAACCGGCCGAGGAAGGCGGGGGCGGCGCACGAAGCATGATCACCGACGGCCTATTTGACCGTTTTCCGATGGAGCGGATCTTCGCGTACCACAATTGGCCGGGGCTCGAGGCCGGTACGGTGGCGGTGCATGACGCGGCGGTGATGGCGTCAGGCGGGCGCATGGAATTTCGCGTGAAGGGCCATTCAGGCCACGCCGCGTTGCCGCATCTGACGCGTGACCCGATGGTTGCTTCGGCTCATCTGCTGCTGGCTCTGCAAACCATCGTATCGCGCAATGTCGATCCGCTGGATTCCGTCGTCATCACCATCGCCACAATGGCGGCCGGCTCCGCTGCCAACCAGATTCCCAGCGAAGCCGTCATGCGCGGCACCATGCGCACGCTGAAAAACGCCACCTGTGATGCGGTGGAGGAGCAGATCCGCCGCGTCTCGGCCGGCGTGGCACAGACCTTCGGCGTGGAGATCGACGTGGCCCTCAGGCGCGGCAATCCGGTGACCGCCAACACTCCGGCGGAGCGAGACCTCGCCGCCGCGGCGGTGCAAGCGGAAGGGTTGAAGCTGCGCCGCGACATGCTGCCGGCGATGACCGGCGAGGACTTCGCCTGGTATCTGCAGGAGCGTCCCGGCGCGTTCGTGTGGATCGGCAACGGCCCGACAGATGGCGGGCGCGAGCTGCATAATTCCAATTACGATTTCAACGACGCGATCCTGCCGGCGGCTGCAACCTACCTCTCCGGCGTGGCCAAGCGGGCGCTGGCAGGCTGACTGCACGCTTGTTGCGTCGCGGGCAAGCGGCCGCGCCGTCGATCGTCACAGCAGCGCCCGCGTTGGCGCATTGAGCTGCCGGGGCGGATTGCGCCTTTCTCTCACCCCGCCGGCCGTACCCGCGCGCGCCGTGCTGCGCCGGTCTCTTCCGCCCGCGCCCTACGCCACGTCACGCATCGCCTTGGCGAGCAATTCCAGCCCGAGGTCGATCTCGGCTTCCGTCACCAACAGCGGCGGCGCGATGCGCATGACGCCGCCGGACGCGCCGGCACGCACGATGTTGGCGCTCAGGCCAAGCTCCAGCGCGCGGTCGGTCACCGCATCGGAGAGGACCGCGGCGGAGCGGCGTTCGCCCTCCTCCTCGTCGACGAATTCCAGGCCCAGCAGCAAACCGCGGCCGCGCACGTCTCCAATCCACCGATGACGCGACTGCAAACCGTGGAGCCCGTGCTTCAGCCGTGCGCCGAGCGTCGCAGCACGCTCGGCAAGGCCGTCGCGCTCGACAATCTCCAGCACTTTCAGTCCGACCGACGCGGGCAGCGGGTCGTTGACGTGCGTCGTGTAGAACAGAAAGTCGCGCTCATCGCAGGCGGCGCTGATCGCACCGCTTGTCAGCACGGCAGAGAGTGGCAGACCGGCGCCGAGCGTCTTTGACAGCACCATGATGTCGGGCACCACGCCGTCGCGTTGGCAGGCATACATGTGGCCGGTACGGCCGAGACCGGTCTGCGCCTCGTCAAGGATCAGCAACATGCCGCGCTCCTCGCACTTGGCCTTGAGCGCGCAGAGATAGCCCTCCGGCAGCTCGATGATTCCGCCGCTCGAGAGGATCGGCTCGGCGATAAAGGCTGCGAAATTACCGGTGCTCTGGCGATCGACCAGCGCGAAGGCGTCGTCCAGTTCCGCCTGCCAGGAGACGCCCGGGAAGCGCGGGCGAAATGCGCTCGGCGCCGGGATCGCAAATGAGCCCACAGCGGCGGGGCCGTAGCCGCGGCGTCCAGCCTTGTAGGTGGCCGCCGCGGCGCCGCCGGTCATGCCGTGCCAGGATTGGGCGAAGCCGATGACTTCCCAGCCGCCGGTCACCAGCTTGGCGATTTTGATCGCGGCCTCGTTCGCCTCGCCACCGGTGGAGAGCAGCATGACCCTGGGCAGCGCGGGTATGGTGGCGGCCAGCGCCTCCGCCAGATCGACGACGGGATGACTCAGCATCGACGAGAACAGGTGATCGAGCGTGCCGGCAGCGGCGCGCACGGTGGCGACGATCTCCGGATGGCAGTGGCCGAGAATCGCGCTCATCTGGCCGGATGTGAAATCCAGCACGCGGCGGCCAGCCGCGTCGTAAACGAAACTCCCCTCGGCGCGGACCGGCACAAAGGGCACGAAATCGCCGCCGTATTTCAGCATGTGACGGCTGGCGCGGGACCAGAAAGCCGTCTCGGGTGCGGTCAAACTTGAGCCGTCCATCGTCCTTCCCCCGATCGATCAGGGCGAACGTCGTGCGGACGGGGGGAGACGTCAACGCGCTTCCGCCATCATCCGTTGCACCTTATCTTGTGCAGCGCAGCAAGCGGGGAGTCGCGCAGATGAGCCTGAAGGGAAAGACCGCCCTGGTTACCGGTTCCACCAGCGGCATCGGCCTTGGCATCGGGCGGGCGCTCGCTGCCGCGGGCGCGGATCTCATGCTGAACGGCTTCGGCGATGCGGCGCAGATCGCGGCACTGCGAACCTCGCTGGAGGCGGAATATGACGTGCGCGTGGCCTACAGTCCGGCCGACATGAGCAAGCCGGACCAGATTGCGGCGATGGTGGCGGAGACCGCCAAGACGCTGGGCGGGCCGGACATCCTGGTCAACAATGCGGGCATTCAGCATGTGGCGAACATCGAGGACTTTCCTGACGAACGGTGGCACGCGATCATTGCCGTCAATCTCTCCGCCACGTTCTTCGCGATGAAGGCGGCGATCCCGGGCATGAAAGCGAAGCGCTGGGGGCGAATCATCAACATCGCCTCCGCACACGGCCTCGTCGCAAGCGCGCAGAAGGTTGCGTATGTCGCGGCCAAGCACGGCGTGCTCGGCGCGACCAAGGTGGCGGCGATCGAGCTGGCCAATCTTGGCATCACGGTCAACGCGATCTGCCCCGGCTGGGTCAAGACGCCGCTCGTGGAACGTCAGCTGGAGGCGCGTGCCGCAGCGGACGGCATCAGCCCCGAGGAGGCGGGGCGTCTCTTCCTGGCAGAGAAGCAGCCGATGCTGCAGTTCTCCACGCCGGAGGGAATCGGCGGGCTGGCGGTGTTCCTCTGTTCCGACGCGGCGTCGACGATCACCGGGGTGCCGCTCTCGATCGATGGCGGGTGGGTGGCGCAGTAGTGGATGGGCCGTCGCGGCCAGTGTAAGACCACCTTTTCGTGGACCCGCCCTGCCCGGCCATCGGCGCGCCGTCTGTCTGGCGTGTATGGCCGGCTCAGGAGGGGACAAACCCGGAGATGGCATCGTTGGCGCCACACCTAGTATGAGCGAGACCCACCGCTTCGCTGCCATGATGAACAAGTCCGCCGAGCTGAAACGGCGGATCGCCACCGAGCTCGCCCCACAGCTGCTGCGTGTCGTGGACGCCTGCGAGGCCAGCATACGGACCGGCGGCAAGCTGATCTTCTGTGGCAATGGCGGCTCCGCTGCCGACGCCCAACACCTGGCAGCCGAGATGCTGATCCGACTGCGCGGCTCCGTGGAACGTGCCTCCTGGCCGGCGCTCGCGCTCACTCTCGACCCTGCAGTGCTGACTGCCGCCGGCAACGACTACGGATACGAGCATGTTTTCGAGCGCCCGCTGCGCGGCCTCGGCCGTCGCGGCGACGTGCTGTGCGGCATCACCACATCGGGGCGCTCGCCGAACGTCGTGCGCGCGCTGGCTGCGGCGCGTGAAATGGGCATCGTCACTGTCGGGCTGCTGGGCGGCGCGGGCGAACCAGCACGCGGGATGTGTGATCATGTGCTGCTGGTGCCCGACAACGAAACGGCCCGGATTCAGGAGTGCCATATCGCGCTGGGCCATGCGATTCTGGAGCTGCTGGAGGACCGCCTGCTGGCGCGGCCGGTCGCTTGACAGTCCTGGTTACTGGCGCCGCAGGATTCATCGGCTACCACGTCGCCGAGGCTTTGCTGAACCGCGGCCAACAGGTGATCGGCGTCGATAACGTCAACGCCTATTACGACGTGCACCTGAAAGAGGCGCGGCTGGATCGGCTGGCGGCGCGGACGGGGTTTCAGTTCCAACGGCTGGATGTTGCGGATCGCACGGCGATGGAGATACTCGCGGTGGCGCATCCGGACATCCGCGTCATTGTGCACCTCGCAGCGCAAGCGGGAGTGCGCCACTCGCTGCAGGATCCGCACGCCTACGTCCATTCCAACGTGATGGGGCAGCTCGTGGTGATGGAGATTGCGCGGCGCCTCCCCGCGTTGCGGCATCTCGTGTACGCCAGTAGCTCGTCGGTGTACGGCGCAAACCGGGAGTTGCCGTTCCGCGAAAGCGATCGCGTGGACACGCCGCTCTCGCTGTACGCGGCGACGAAGCGGGCCGACGAGTTGATGGGTCACGCCTACGCCCATCTGTTTGGATTGCCGCAGACGGGCCTTCGGTTCTTCACCGTGTATGGACCCTGGGGACGGCCGGATATGGCCTATTACAGCTTTGCCCGTGCGATTGCGGCAGGGGAACCGATCACGCTGTACGACGAGGGACGACTGAAGCGGGACTTCACTTACATCGACGACATCGTGGCGGGCGTTGTTGGCTGTCTCGACAAGCCGCCGCTGGACAAAACGCCGCCGGCCCGGGTGCTGAACATTGGCAACAACCGCGCGGAAGAAGTGCGCACTCTGGTTGCGCTCCTGGAGCAGGCGTTGGGACGGAAGGCGGTCGTACGGATGGCGCCAAGGCCGGCAGCCGATGTCGAGGAGACGTTTGCCTCAGTCGATGCGATCAGCGCGCTGACCGGATTTGTACCGCGTACGCCACTGGCTGAGGGGATTGCGAAGTTCGCCGCGTGGTTCCGGGAATGGCACGGCGTGTAACGATCCGTTGAAGGATCCGCACATCCATCGGTCGACTTGCACGGGATGAAGCCATGTCCGTGCTCGCAGGGGCTTGTCCCGCCCATCCGCCCGCTCCCTGCACCCACGTCAACGACGCGTGCACGGCCGCCGCCGGACCGGCCATGAAGGGCTGATTCCCGATGCCGATCGCAGTGACGGCGATCAGTAACTTCGCGGCAGGCCCAAAACGTGTTCCGCGATGTATGACAGGATCAGGTTCGTGCTGATCGGTGCGACCTGATAAAGCCGCGTCTCCCGGAACTTGCGTTCCACGTCGTATTCTTCGGCGAATCCGAATCCGCCATGCGTTTGGATACAGGCCTCGCCCGCAGCCCATGACGCCTCCGCCGCGAGCATCTTCGCCATGTTGGCTTCCTCGCCCGGGGTCAGTCCGGCTTCGAATTTCGCGCAGCCGTCGCGCACCATCAGCTCCGCCGCGCGCATCTGCGCGTAGGCTTTCGCGAGCGGGAACTGGATGCCCTGATTCTGTCCGATCGGCCGGCCAAATACGCGACGCTCGCGTGCGTAGTCGGCGGCTTTCTGCAGGAACCACTTGGCGTCGCCGATGCATTCGGCGGCAATCAGCAGACGCTCGGCGTTCATGCCGTCGAGGATGTAACGGAAGCCGCGGCCCTCCTCGCCGACCAGGTTCTCGGCAGGAACAATCAGATTGTCGAAGAAGATCTCGGTCGAATTATGGTTCATCATGGTACGGATCGGCCGGATCGTCATGCCGTTTCCGAGACTCGCGCGCATATCGACGATGAACGTGGAAAGCCCGTCGGTGCGCCGTTTCACCTCGCCGCGCGGCGTGGTGCGCGCCAGGAGCAGCATCAGGTCTGAGTGTTCGGCCCGGCTCGTCCACACTTTCTGGCCGTTGACGACGTAATGGTCGCCTTCGCGCTTCGCAACGGTGCGGAGCGACGTGGTGTCGGTCCCACTGGTCGGCTCGGTTACGCCGAACGCCTGCAGGCGGAGTTCGCCGGTGGCGATCTTTGGCAGGTACTGCCGCTTCTGCGCGTCGCTGCCGTGTCGCAGAATTGTCCCCATGATATACATCTGTGCATGGCAGGCTGCACCGTTGCAGCCCTCAGCCTGCACCGTCTCGAGGATCGCCGCAGCGGCAGAGAGCGTAAGGCCCGCGCCGCCGAATTCCTCAGGGATCAGTGCGGCGAGATAGCCGGCCTCGGTCAGCGCGCGAACGAACGCGGTGGGATAGGCGCGCTCCTGGTCAAGCTTGCGCCAGTATTCGCCTGGGAAGCGGGCGCAAAGCTTGGCGACCTCCTGGCGGATTTCAGCGAACGGATCAGTGAAAGCGGCGGCGTGTTGGTCCATCGGGGCCTCCGGCGGCGGACTGTGCAGCAGTAGGCGGCGTGCGCCCGAGGTGCAACCGGACAGCCGGATCGGGCCGGTTGTTGGTTTCGCTCGCGATGATCCCGAGGCCCGCGGCATTCATGCTAGCATTGTCGTCGTCGTCGTCGTTGCTGCAGCGGACGACCTCGACCGGCCGCTTTGCCCCCTTTCCGGAAGCTGTTGTCCTCGCTGGATGCCGTGCGGACATCCACATGGCCAAATGTCCTGTGTCGCGCAAGCTGTTCGGGCGCTCCGGCGGGGCCCAGCTTCCCATCGCCGATCTGGTCAGCCCAGGTTTGTTGCGGTCTGGTGCAAGTTATGCGGACGGATCAGACAACTCTTCTCCGCTGCCGGATTTCACGCCGCTCCGCCTGCGATACGCCCGCCCCACCGCGCATCAGCGCGACGGTGGAAACGGGCGATATCGCCTCAGTGCCGAAACTCACGCGTGGTTCGACCGGTAAAGCGGCCCACGAACGATCTGTCCCGGCAGCGCGTCGGTCAGTTCGCCGTTATCGAGCAGCACGGTTCCATTGACGATCACATGATCGATCCCAACGGCGTCCCGCTTCACGCGCGCGCCGCCCGCCGGCATGTCATTCACCGGGACGCGAGGCTTCGAGGCGATCGTGTCAGGATCGAAAATGACCAGGTCCGCGACCTTTCCAGGGGCTACGAAGCCACGATCATCCATGTCGTGCATCTGTGCGGTCCGACCGGTCAGTCGGTGCACGGCCTCTTCCAGGGTCATGACCCTTTGGTCGCGTACCCAGTGACTGAGCAGGTGCGTGCTGTACTCGTGACGATCCGCCGAGTGTGGACGTGCGCCACCGTCGCTGGTCCCGATCACCGTGTACGGCGAGCCGAGGATCTGCTTCTGCGCCGCCGGATCAGTGTTGCGGTCGACGCAGATGAAGAATGTCCGCAATTCCTCGTCCAGCGACAGGTCGAGGAACGCGTCCATCACCGTCTTGCGCTGCTCCTCGGCGATTTGCGCGACACTCTTGCCTTCGAGTCCGCGGTTCCGTTCGTGTTGGGTCATAAACACTTGCATCAGATCCCACCGACGGTTGAAGAATCCACGCGAGCGTCCTCGACGGTCCTGGCCAGGCTGCTCCTGTGCGATGGTACCCTCGACCGCCTCGGCGCTCAGCGACCCGCGGATCGCCGGATCGCGGAAGGCCTTCATCCGCTCCTGGTAAGGCAAAGCCATAACCTTGTCCCAGGTCGGCATGCCGTGGAACAGCGTGTGGGGATTTGTCAGGTCCTCGTCCTGCGGGACATCGAGCCCCAGGCGCAGGTCGAAAATCGGACCGGCAACGACGGAGACGCAAGAACCGTAGCAACGTGCGCCGGATCGGAAGGTGTCCTCTAGCCAATGTAGATGTTCCTGCCATTCTTCCGGCCGGTCGATCGGTTGGGTCACGAGGTTATAGATGGTCGGGCGCCCGGTCCGCGCGGCTAAGTCGCGTGCGAGCTGTCGTGTGGCCTTGGTGCCGCCCGGCGCGCCGCCCGAAACCTGCATGACACCGGTCCCGAGTTCCGCGAGCACGTCTGCCAGCAGCAGCCGCTCCGCGTCCGTTCCGGCGCCGGCGGGATCGCCTCGGCCCAGAGGAGACGTGCTGAAGCCGAGCGCACCGGCATACATGGCGTCGCTGATCAACCGTCGCATCGCGGCGATCTCGTCTTGGGTAGCGTCTGCCCGTTCCGACGCGGCCTCGCCCATGACGTAGCGTCGGATCCCCGAGTGACCGACCAGCGTGCCCACGTTGCAGCCGCGGCGCTGGCCCAAAGCATCCATGTATTCGGCGATTGATTCCCAGGTGAAGTTGATCCCTTCGCGCATCACGCTGACCGGGATCGCTTCGGCTTCGGCGAAAAACTCGAGATACCAGTCGTGGTCGTTGGGGCGCGCCGGTGCGATGACCTGACCGCATTGGCCAACCAGGATCGTTGTGTGGCCGTTCTGAACCGAGGATCCGCAATAGGGATCCCATAGCGCTTGCGGGTCAAAGTGCGTGTGATGATCGATGAACCCGGGAGCGACAACCCGCCCGTCCGCATTGATCACGCGCCGGGCGGTGGTGTTGTATTTGCCGACCCCCACGATCTTTCCTTCATGCACGGCCACGTCCGCCCGAAACGAAGGCTCTCCCGACCCATCCACAACACGCGCATTCCTGATCAGCAGATCGTATGTCATCGAGTTCTTCTCCTTGTTTGTTCAACTCCCTTCCCGGGTCGCTGCGATTCTCAGCGGGATCGAGACGCCGACCCGACATCGACTTTCAGCACGCGAAAGCGACGCTATGCCCCGCCGGCTATCCCGGCAAGGCGGGCCGTGGGCTGACGGCGGGAACGTGGGGGTTCCCTGACACGCGGAACTGAGGCTTCGTCGCCACGGATCCGCTGGATGATCTGAGAGGATTCGGGGCAGAAGCGGGGATGAATCTTCCTGATGAAACGGTGTTCTCTGTCATCGAGTCCACGTGACCCCGCGCAGCATCGGCGCGGTGACGAAACCGCCCGTGCATCAAACAAGGCGTGGTCATGAAACCGAACGGTGCGGCCGGTGCTCGGGCTGAGAATTTCCACCACCACCACCACCACCACGACCGGAATGATTCGGTCTGCGAGATCGTACTTCGAGCACGCCAGCAGGGCGTCCGGTCAGCGAACGGCGCTGTTGACGATCACGACGCCGGCGTCCGGCCCGAGAGGGCAGCAACCGCTGCTCTCGAGTCTGTCGCGCAAAGCGGTCAGCGCGGTGGTCGTCGAGGCTGAGTGACCGGCGCCCCACCGGTCATGGCGACGGGCTGCAAGCCGTCGAACTCGTGGCGGATGTCCTGGGTCTCAACCCGAACAAAGAGCTCTTCATGCATGGAGCGTTCGCCGATAAAGCGATCATAGCGGTGAGCTTTGCACGGACCGGCACGGAATTCTCCCGCCAGAAGCGTGGTGGACGGTCGGCCGGGAGCCCTCAGCCAGGAAAAATATAAACCGAATACGCGCAGCGCAGCCCAGCGAACCGTTGCGCCGGATTGCGGACGAACATCAAGATCATGCATCGCGTACAGAATCATGACAACCGACCGCCGCGCGCAGACGTGACCAGATGAGCGATTGATGGGGCCGCGCCGTATTCCCTACCCTCTCGCCGGCCAGTTTGGGGGCTACGATGGGCATGCCGTCCAGCATCGAGAATGTCGCCAAGTCCGGCTGGGACGATGTCGAACAAGCGGCAGGCGATGTCGACCGCCCGAGCGAGTCCGCCTGGAGCCAGGCGGTCGCTGAGGCGACGAGGGCCGGACGACAGCTCTCCGATCCAAACAGCCTGATGAGCCAGCTTGGCCACACCGCTCTCGATACGGTCGGCATGGTTCCCGTCGTCGGCAGCGTCGCGGAAGGTATGAACGCGGGATGGTATGCGGCACAAGGCGACTATGCCGATGCCGCTCTCTCGGCAGCGGCGGCCATACCCGTCGCCGGAGATGCTGCCGATGCGGCGCGACTCACCAGGGACGGCATTGGTCTTGCCCGGGATGGGGAAACAGTCGCGCAGGATGTCCGCGGCGCTGAGACGATCTCCAAGGATGCACGCACCGTTGAAGCGGCGCGAACGCATGCAGCGGAGGTGCCGCAGGTCACGTTGCATGGCGAGAGCTATGAAATCCCAGGCTGGCACAACGAGACGATCAGTTATTCCAAACGGGCGCCTGAAGACGCACACGCGCTGCGCGCAACGTTCGACGGGCGTGTCCACAAAGCCTTCCTGCAACACCTCGGCACAGAACAGCAGGAGGTCCTGCGCGAAGCGGGCATGACCGATGCGCAGATTGCGCGCGTTGCCTCCGGGCGAGTGCCACAGGGCTATCAGGTGCACCACATTCTGCCGCTCGATGACGGCGGCACCAATTCCTTTGATAATCTCGTCCTGATCCGCAACAATCCCGACCACATCCTGATCACCAACCACCAGAATCTGGTGACGAAAGGGCTGGAACCGGGGCAGACTCGCCTGGTGTCCTGGCCGGTGCCGGACAAGCCGACGGGCGTCTGGCCGGATGCGCCGGGGCACGGCGCGGTGCAGATTCCGACGGAGCGATGACCGGGATGCTGGAAGATACGATGGAAAGGGAGATCCGGAACCTGCTGGAACAGATACATGCGGAGATGCGCGCGGCTGGCGAACAGGTTCAGGCACCCGCCTCTATGGAGGCTCTTGAGACCCTGCACGATTATGCGGGGCGCGACCTGCTCGCAGTGTTGCCGGAGGCCTACGTCGATTTTCTCCGCCAGGCGGACGGGCTCGATTTCAACGGGACGGTGATTTATGCGACCCGCCAGCGTGCGCTGCCTGGCGGGCTCACATTGCTCGGATTTCCCGAAAGCAATCGCGATTTCCGCGGTGCTGAACCTCGGCACCACGTGCTCTTTGGCGAAACCGGCGATGAATTTTATGCGCACGACCAGAGCGAGGGCACCTGGCTCCGCCTCGACCGTGCCGCTCTCTCGCCGCTTGAGACCTATCCGACCTGCGAGGCAATGCTGGCCGACGCGCTGCGCCGTGCGTTCGAAACTTAGCCGACTAACGGAGCGCGACCGTTTTGACGAGGCCGAAGGCCTGCTTGGCCTGCGTACGGACGTCACTCGGAAGACCGCACCACGCATCGCATGAGTGCGGACGTCCAGGAACCCTTTTCCGGCGACGCCATACACTGATGACCGGAATCGCTTCGCGGCGATGCGGCGCGGTCTGACTGGTGCTCAGTCCGCGGCCGCGAGCAGTGGTGCGCCTTGCGCGGCACCGATATAGGCCCGCACCGCCTCGGCAAACGACTCGAAGATGCGGCGGGACACCGAATCGGTCATCCAGTCGAATTCCGGATGCCACTGCACCCCGGCAGCAAATCCCTTCACCGGCCCGGTGGGTGTGGAAACCACCCGCACCGCCTCGATCGTGCCATCCGGGGCAACCCCCTCGATCACCAGCCCGGGCGCCAGCCGGTCCACGCCCTGGTTGTGCAGAGAGTTCACTCCGATCTCGGCCCGGCCCGCCAGGTCGTGCAGCCAGCCGCCGGGGGTCAGCCGCATACTGTGCGCCTTGCCCTGACGCACCTTCACCGAGGCCTGCATCGGCGACGAGTGGTCGATCCGGTCCGGCAGATCCTGCAGCCGCTGGTGCAAGGAACCGCCCATCGCGACGTTCAGCTCCTGGAAGCCGCGGCAGATGGCCAGGAGCGGCACGCCGCGCACCACGGCGGCACGAATCAGCGGCAAGGTGGTGAGGTCGCGGTTCAGGTCTTCCCACGTGCCCTCGGCGTGCGGCGGACCGTCGTAATAGCTGGGATGCACGTTGGAGCGGCTACCGGTCAGAATGATGCCGTCCAGGCGCTCCAGCAGCGTTTCGTGGTCACAGGTGGGACCGTTGGCAGGGAGCAGGACGGGCACGCCGTGGACGATCTCATCAGTGGCACGGACATAGGTGTTCGAGGCCGCGTGGTTCGGCATTCCGAAGACACCGAACTGCTTCGTGCAGCAACTGATGCCGATCAGGGGCTTGACGATTCGACCGGACCTCATGACCAGGCCCGGATAATCGGCGATCGTGGTGAAAAAATGAAGCGTTTCCACATGATGGCCGACATGCCGCGCGCGCAGGCGCGCCTCAGCCGCTCTAGTTGGTGCCTCCACCCTGGCGAGGATCGACGAATGTAAACAACCCGGGGTTGATCCTGACGCCTGTCTGCACGTCGTACAAGGTTACGCGCGTCGCACGACGCTGCGCGTCAACGATCGTCCACTCACGAAGCGCCAACGGATTGTCGCTGAAAATCAGTGTGAGGCTGCCCTCACCGGGCGCCGCCGTCCGCATCATGCTGACTTGGATCTGGCCCGGCAGGCGCCGGATGCCCGTCACCATGACCGCTCCCGTGAGGCTCACACGGTTGGCCAGCAGAATACCGAGGGGCGTCCGTGATAGCGGAATATAGCTGATCTGGTTGATCGACCGGTCTTCGTAGACGAGCTGTCCGAAGCTGGTAACGAGCAAATACGGGGCGGGCGGATCGTACTGGAAGCGCAGGTGGCCTGGCCGCGCCAACCAGACGCTGCCCTGGCTGAGCTGCCCGTCCGGCGCCATCTGCTGGAAACGCGCCTGAAGCGTGCGAATGCTGTTGAGGTACGCCTCGATCCGCTCGATGTCGGCCTGGTCCTGCGGTGAGAGCCGCAGCACAGGCTGTGCCAGTGCAGCGGGCGCGCCGACAAAGGCCGGCAGGGCGGCGAGACAAAGGAAGGTCCGGCGTTGCATGGCGCTCGATGTGGCGTGCCGCCTGCCGCTTGCCAAGACATGCCGCGTCGCCGAACGCTGTGCGAGGCCTGGCGGAACTCTTTGTTACAGGTCTTTAAGCAATAATGCGGCACTCCGCCCCGATTCGCACGGAACATCACGGATAGGCCTTGCCCCTCGCCCTCCCCCTCGTTAAGCGCCCGGGTATGCAAGCCCTGTTGCTCCGCCTCGCCACGAGCCTGCCGGCGCCTGCGCGCACGCTGCTGACACGTCAGCGCATCGCGCTGCTGGTCGAGTTCGTGAAGTTCGGCATGGTCGGATGCTGCGGCTTTGCCGTGGACACCGCGGTCGTCTATGCGCTGCGAGGCTCGCTCGGACTGTACGGCGCGGGCCTCGCGTCCTACGTCATCGCCGGCACGGTCACCTGGATCCTCAACCGCAGCTGGACGTTCCGCGGTCGAGGCGGCGGGCCCCTGCATCAACAGTGGGGGCGCTTCCTCGGCGCGAATACGGTCGGCTTCACCTTGAACCGTGGCACCTACGCCTTGCTGGTCACCTTTGTTCCCTTGTGCGCGGCGCAACCAGTGTTCGCAACATTTGCGGGGGCTGTGGCGGGCATGTTCGCCAATTTCAACCTGTCCCGCACGCTGGTGTTCCGCTAAACGCGCATCCGTCGGTCATACGCGGAAGGCGATAGGTCGTGGATGAAGCGCAGCCAGGTATGTTTCCGCGTGGCGATGCTCCAGAGAAACGCCGTTTGGTGAATGAAGGACGCCCAGCCGGCGGATCTTGACGCATCGGGCGCTGACCCGTGGTTGCCCGATGACAGCCCGACCAGACCATATGTTCTCCGGACAAGCTGAGACGTCGATCCATACATTGACGCTTTGGCTCGGCCCTTGCGGAACCCCCCTTGAAGCCCGCCTACCGTGAGACGGGTCGCCCCATCCCGCGAACATGCCGTCTAGAAGGTCATCCGGATGCCGGCAAATCCTGCGACAGGTGCAGCGATATTGTAGGATCTTGGGTTGCTGGTGCCTGGTGCCGGCAAGAAAGTGATGGACGAGGTCGGGGAGAAAGTTCCGTAGAGGTAGTACGTCGAATCCAGCACGTTCTGTACGCTGCCGTACAACTGGATGTGGGGCGTGACCTGATAGCTGGTGTTGAAGTTGAGCACGAAATAGCCGGGCAATGGCTTCTCCAGGTTTGCCTCGTCGCCGAACAAATACTGGCTGCTGGCGGCGACCGCGGACATGCCGATGGTCCAGGCCGGGGTCGCCGTATATTGGACGCCGATCTTGAGCAGGTGCAGGGGGACGCTGGGAAGGCGATCGCCGGGTTGCACCTCTATGTTGCCGTTCGCACCGGCGCCGGGACTGTCGGGACTTGATTCGGTAAAAGCGCTCTGGAATGTCGCATCCGTCAAGGTGTAATCGGCCCAGGCCAACCACCGGCTGTTGTGAAAATGCACGCCGGCATCGAAGCCCTGACGGCGGGTGGCACCGACGTTCTGAAAGAACCCGCGGCCGAGCACGACGCTCTGTACGAATTCGATATCGTCATCCAAATTCGAGTGGAACAGACCGAGGTTCCAGTCCAGCCGCGCGCCCGCGGCAGGCGTCAGCGTGCCGCGAAGGCCAGCCTCGATCGTGTGCGATACCACCTGCTTGAGGTTGGGGTCGCCGGTGAAGAAGTTCGCCAGGCTGCAGGGACTTGCCGGACTCGCGCAGCTCAGCTCCGCCGGCGTTGGCGCGCGGTTCGATTCCGAATAGGAGGCGTAAACGTTCAAGGCGGGTGCCAGCCGGTACGTCAGGCCGACCCCTGGATTGAACCGGTCATAGCTGTGATTGCCGGAGAGACCCGTTCCCAGCATATCATTCAGGTCGATTTGCTCAGCATTGAACCGTCCAGAGACGTTAGCGGACAGTTTAGGTGTGATGTCGAAGGTGTCTGTGAGATAGATTCCATAATACGCCGTCGTGACCCCGACCCGCACAGGCGCATCCGTACCATCCGCCTGGTCGACGATGATGCCTTGCGGGAAGCCGGCAGGGCCAAGGAAATTCAGCGAGACCGGATCGAGCCCGCCAATTCCCGTGGTAGCCCCGAACAGCGTGCTGGAGCCGTCGAAGCTCACGCCCGCCACGAAGTGGTTTTCATGGCCAAACAATGGCGTCTGGTTGGAAGCCTGCAGCGCGACCCCATAGCCATTGGTGTTGGTCGTTTCATTATCCCAATCCGAATAAGGTCCACCGTTCAGGAAATCCGGGATCGTGTTGCCGTTGCGATCGGTGGCAAGCACATCGGTGCCGACCTCGCACAGCGATCCTGATATGGTGCTGCATGGGCCGAAGTCAGCAACGTTACCGTTGCCCAGCCGCTGCAGGAAGTAGTCATAATACGCGATCGCCTGGATGGAGGTTGTATCGCTGAGCTGAATGTTGCTGTTCAGGCTGATCAGGGCATAGTTGTTATTGACCGGGCTCGGCCCGGTGAACTGCGCGCGCGGATCGACGGCCAGCCATTGCACCGGCGTGGTTCCTGGGGCATTCAGCGTCGTCTGCGCCAGGTCGATGTTCAGGTGCACCTCCGCGTGGTCGCCGCGCCAGCCGATGTCGCTGTAGAGCTGCTTCAAGGCGGACGACTGGAAATCACGCCATCCGCCCTCGGTGAGGCCAGAGGTGGCAATATAAAACGCGGTGTTGCCGGATTGCTTGCCGTACTGAAACGCGCCACCGATCTGGCTGAATGAGCCACCATACGCATCGAGCTCCCCGCCGTGATAGGTGAAGCCGTTCTTGAGCTGAATCGCGATCGAGCCGCCAAGCGCATTCAGGCCGAATACCGGATTGGCACCCTCTATGTTCATCGTGTCGATGGCGACGTCCGGGATGAGGTCGAAATTCACCGTGTCGCCGAACGGCTGGTTGAAGCGGACGCCGTTCACGTAGACAGCCAGACCCTGGGGTGTGCCTTGCAGCGGCGCGGCCTGGAAGCCGTGATAGAATACGTTCGGCTGGAACGGCCCGCCGGCCGCGCTGTTGAGTTGCACGCCCTGGGCCTGGTTTTGCAGTGCGTTCAGATAGCTCGGTGATCCCTGAAGCGTCACCGACTGGCTGGTGAGGACCTGGTTTGCCGAGGGCACCTTGTTGCGATCCATACCGGATCCGAGCAGCGGTGTGGATCCGATCACCTCGACCGGTGGAAGTGCCAGCAGCGGCGGGGCTGCGGCAGCGGCGGGCATCGGTGCCGGTTGTGTGTTCGCTTGTGCGAGGGCCAGCCGCGGCAAAACAAAAGCCAGCACACTCAGCACCGCGACGCGCATTGGGCCTGCCTCCCGACCGTGACCGGTTTTATGTTGTTGATACGGTGCAATTCGTGGGCAGCGCCAGCCGTGACTGTCCCTGAATCGACCCGCTCAATCGGTCCACATGGAACATCGACCGATGGCGCGGCGTCCATTGCAAAAAGTGAAGTAGTCAATTCAGAAAAAGAACGAAGGTCTGACGAGGTGCATTGCGAGCGTTTGGTCAAGACGCACCACCATCGGGTTGCGCAGGACCGTGTACCGGAATGATGATCGCCAGGTTCGCGCCGGTAAGCAGGGGGACAGATGGCATCCAAGCGTAAACCACAGGCGCGCACAGAACCCGTCGCCAAGGGCCGGTTCTGGCCACGATCCCTGCACGGCCGTCTGGTGCTTATCCCGTCCGCGCTACTGGTGCTTGGCCTTCTCGGCACGATCGGCGTCATCTTGCTGCACGCGAAGAGCCGCATCTCCGCGGAGGTCACATCGAGCGTGCAGATTGCTCACGACCTCGCCATTACAGCACTGCATAACGTCGCCGATGCGGATAGTCGGTCTGCCGCATTCGCCGCGCTGGCGCAGGACTTGCCACGGGTGCGGCACGTCCAGTTCGACCTTGCGGCGTCGGATGGCACCGCTCAATCCACGATCCAGCCAGGCGCGGACAGTGTCACGCCGCAACGCGCGTCGATCCTGGCGTCACTGCTGGCGCCACCGCCGGTTGTCCAGAGCTTTCCGGTTACCGTGCACGGCAAGGATGTCGGCAGGCTTATCGTTCGGTCGAATCCGGTCGACGAAATCGACGAAATCATCGGCGAGGTGGAACTATTTTCGCTCGTGGTCATGGGGGTTTGTCTGTCGACGGCGGGCGGTCTTCTGCTGACCGTGCGACGGTCGTTGCGCCCGCTGCAGTTGCTGGCAGACGGTTTCGACCGTTTGGAGCACGAAGATTACCGGCCGATTGCGGACATTCCAGTTGCCGAGCTTGCGCGGGTGGCCGGTCAGTTCAATCAGTTCGCCGCGTCGCTCGAACGCGTCACCTCCGACAATCACCTGTTGATCGGCCGGCTCTTGTCAATGCAGGACCACGAGAGGAAAGAAGTCGCCGCGGAACTCCACGACGAGTTCGGACCGGTGCTGTTCGGCGTCCGTGCCGAGGCTGCCTGCATCATGAAGCAAGTGGCGCGCGGCACCGATGTCTTCGCACACGCGCAATCCATTGCGGAACTCACCGACGGCATTCAGCGCGTCAACTACCGCATGCTGGAGCGGCTCCGGCCTCTGGTCCTGGAACAAATGGGACTACCCGAGGCATTGCGGCAATTGTTGGCATCATGGCAGACCCGTTCACTCGAGATCGCTTGGTCACTCGACGTTCCTCCCGGCCTCGATAACCCCAACGAAACTGTCGCGCTGACGCTGTACCGGGCGGCGCAAGAGGCGATCACCAATGCGGTGCGCCACGCCGAAGCGACGGTCATCGGACTGCGGCTCGCACGTGAATCGACGGGTGGTCTCGTGCTCACGATCCGCGACAATGGACACGGCCAGCCGGAGTCATTCCGCTACGGATTTGGCCTGCTGGGCATGATGGAGCGCGTGCGTCAGATCGGTGGCTCACTGTCCGTCAGCGGCGCGCGGCCGGGCGTTGTCGTTTCAATCGCGGTGCCCAGCCACGAAAAGCAGGCCATGGAGACCGTGCATGCGAATCCTGTTGATTGAAGACCATCCGATCGTGCGCACGGCCTGTCGCCTCATGTTGCAGGCCAAGCGGGGCGTGGAAGTGACCGAAGCCACCACCGCCGGCGCCGGCCTGGACATGGCAGAGAGCTTCTCGCCTGATCTCGTCATCCTGGATTTGCGGCTGCCTGACGGCAACGGGCTCGATCTGATTGCAACGCTGATCTCGGCAGAGCCCGACCGAAAGATCATCGTATTCAGCATGTACGAAGATCCGATCATCGCCTCGCGCGCGCTGGAGGCAGGTGCCCGTGGGTATATAACCAAGAACGACGATCCCGAGGTCATTCTGCAGGCGATCGAAAAGGTCAGCGGTGGCAGCATCTTCCTTACGCCCGGCATGGCGGAGAAAATCGCGCTGATGGCCGCGCGACAGAACAGCGATCCGCTCCAAAGCCTGTCATCGCGTGAGCGTCAGGTTCTCGGCTTGCTGGGGCACGGCAGAACCCTGGCTGAGATTGCCGATGAGCTCAACGTAAGCTACCGCACGTCGGCCCACGCGGTCGCGCAGATCAAAGCCAAGCTGCAGATTCCGACAACCGCCGCCGTGATCAGGTGGGCGGCGGACCATTTACCGCCACCGCCAGGCGGGGTGTGACGCCTGCCGGCCCCCGGGAAATTGCACCAGTTCCGCCGCACATGTATGCGCCCGAAAACCGTGATCCTTGGATGGTGGATCAGTCCATCGGACGGCTCACCCCGTGTCGCAATGACGGCGCCTCTCGCGACGTGCAGCATCGGCGGTGACCAACGACAATGTTGGGGGAGCCCGTGCGGACCACAGAGGCGGAAACGCAGAGAATATCCGCCTGCAAGGCTAGGGGCCATTCATCACACAGGTCACGGCTCGCGCGCCGGCCACGAACGGACCCTGGCGGCCTCGCGGCGTTCGTGCCGACGCGGATCAACGAGTGCCGCTGCTTGTGGTGTCAAAGACGCCGCCCTGCCGCGGCCCTCCGGACCTTCGTGATCGTCACGGGACATTGAGCGGATCCGTGGGGCACCCGACGATGGGCATGAAGCACCCCATCGCCGCACCTCCCGCGCTGACCCGAGCGATTAGACGTAAACGCCCGACATGCCCCCCGCCGGGTAGCGCGT
>JASHQG010000745.1 GCA_030037665.1 Acetobacteraceae bacterium | reverse complement strand
TTATCGAACGGCCCATTTCTGTCGCGTGAGCGGACAAAGCACGAACTCAGGCAGCCAGTCGGTTGGGGGCCGGCACGGCTCTGAGCGGCCGGTATCTGTCGTCATGGTTTTCCCTCACCTCGTCGGTACCCGCCCAGACATAGTCGCCGGTCAGACGGAAGAGTTTAGTCGCCTCATTTGCCTTCCCATGTCTAAACCGGCCATCGAACGAGGCTGCCAGCATGAGACAGGCGGTTTCAAAATGGCAAAGAAGTGAGCCAGATCTCCTACATTTGTAGGAAGTGACATTTTGCTTCGCCTTCTGCGATAATCTCGATTACGAATGACTCGCGTTCGGCGCCTCGGCGGCCGGAAAGGATTTCCTCGACGGGTCCGGCCTGGTGAAGCAATGCGGGTTGGACCCGTCGACGGCTCCCTTGAGGGGGGGACGATGAACGTCGCAGACTGGCTGCGTACGTTGGGGCTTGGCCAATACGAGGCGGTATTCCACGAGAATTCCGTTACCGTTGATCTGCTACCCAATTTGACGCTGGAAGACCTCAAGGACCTCGGCGTTACGCTCGTCGGTGATCGTCGCCGGCTGCTAGATGCCATCTCCGCACTGCGCGCCGATGCGGGCCTCGCCAAAGATCCGCAGGTGGCCTCCGCTGAACGTCCCCGCCCATCACACCAATCCACTGCTGAACGTCGCCAGCTCAGTGTGATGTTCTGTGACCTAATAGGCTCCACAGCGCTGTCATCCCGCCTGGATCCCGAAGAACTGAGTGCGGTGATTCGCGGCTATCAAGCCCGTGTTGCTGCGATCATAGCGCGCTTCGGGGGTTTCATCGCCCGCTACGTGGGCGATGGCGTCCTCATCTACTTTGGCTGGCCCGAGGCCCATGAGGCCAATGCCGAGAGTGCGGTCCGTGCCGCCTTGGCCGTGACAGATGTGATCGCCCAGGCTCCCGTGCTCGGCGAGCCCCTGCAAGTCCGGATCGGGATCGCGACTGGCCTCGTGGTTGTCGGCGAACCGATCGATACGGACGAGGGGCGTCAGCAGACCGCGATCGGCGAGACGCCAAATCTAGCGGCACGCCTGCAGGGTCTTGCCGGTCCGAATGGCATCGTGATTGACGCGGCAACCCGCCAGCAGATCGGCGGTTTTTTCAAATTTATCGATCTTGGTACGATCGCGTTGAAGGGTTTTCCAAATCCGGCGCCAGCTTGGCAGGTAGTGGAGGAAGCTGCCGTCGAGAGCCGGTTCGAGGCACTCCACTCGCCGCGGCTGAGCCCACTAGTCGGCCGCCACGGAGAGCTGGCGCTGCTTAAAGAGCGCTTTGAGCGTGCGTTAGCCGGGGAAGGCCAAGCGGTGCTGCTGTCGGGCGAGGCAGGAATCGGGAAATCACGCCTCGTGCAGGCGCTGTGCGAGCAGCTGAGCCAGCGTGAAGACCGCGGCATCTCGACTATCTGTGTGCGACTGCAATGCTCTCCGTCTCATACCGCGAGTACACTGCATTCAGTGCTGCAGTACGTCGGACGTGCCGCTGGATTTCGTTCCGACGACACGGCAGGGATGCGGCGCACCAAACTTGCGGCGTTCCTCGAGCGATCCGCTGATGGTCCCATGGATGCTCTGACTGCTCTTGCGCCATTTTTCGGCCTCGACGATCGCGAACCCGCAGTTACTATGGATATTCTTCTAGAGGACCGCGCAACAGGTCTCAGCCCCGAAAAGCGCGAGGCACGTGCAATCGATATTCTCGTTCATCAGCTGCTAGGGCTGGCTGCGACTGGCCCCATGCTATTCATTTTGGAAGATGCGCAATGGATAGATCCCGCAACCCGCGAGCTGATTACGCAAATTCTTGGCCGTATTGCCGATGCTCGCGTTCTGGTCCTCATCACTCATCGTCCGGAGTTCAAGTGCGACGGGATTTGTTATCCACACGTGACACCACTCACGGTCAACCGTCTAAGCCAGGGACAGAGCGCCGAACTAGCTCGAGAAGCTGCCTCAGCGGCACTATCAGTTGAAATCCTTAAGCGCATCGTTCATCGTGCAGAGGGAGTCCCGCTGTTCATAGAAGAGCTGACCCGTTCGGTGATTGAAGGCGCGGGTCAAGGCAGGCCTGTTCCGGAGACGCTGCGATCCTCTCTGCTAGCTCGCCTCGACCGGCTAGGTAGCGAGATCAGAGAAATCGCGCAGCTCGCGGCCGTTATTGGTCGTGAGTTTGAGGCAGTGTTGCTCAGCGCGGTGGTAGAAAAGCCAACCGAGGAGCTCGTTGTAGTACTGTCGCATCTAGTCGAGGCTCAGATCTTGCTGCCGGCGACCGCCGGGAAGGGCACATACCAGTTTTGTCACGCCCTCATTCAGGATGCGGCCTACCAATCGCTGCTGCTCAGCCGTCGCCGCTCACTTCACGAGAAAATTGCGCAAACGATCGAGCACGAATTTCCGGAGTTAGCCGAGAGCCAACCAGCGATTCTTGCCCAGCACTATGCCGAGGCATCAGCGCTGAAGCAGGCGATCTCGTACTGGGTGAAAGCGGGTGAACAAGCTCTTTCGCGTTTCGCCTTCCGGGAGCCTGGAGCGCACTTCGAGCGTGCTCTACAGTTGGCACGTGCTCTGCCGGAAGGACCTGAACAAGCCCAAGAGATTCTACGACTGCTCTTGCTACTCGGCGATGCTCGATCCCGAATTGTGGACGTACAGGCGGTAGCAACCTTCAGAGAGGCGGCCGAGATCGCGCGACTCCACGGCTCACCCGCGGAGCTTGCCCACGCAGCGCTTGGCGTAGAGGAAAGTGAACTCTGGATAGACGTGCCCGTGGGGGAATCCATCGCCCTGCTGGAGGCAGCGCTCCATGCCTTGGGCGACGGTGATAGCCCAACCCGGTGTCGCGTACTGAGCCATCTCGGACGAGCCTTATTCAAGTTGGGAGCTCTCGAGCGCGGGTCGGCGACGCTGCGAGAGGCGACCAACCTAGCTCGACGGTTAGATGATCGGCGAGCTCTTTTCGATGCCTTGCATTGCGAGCACATCGCGACCGCGGGTCAGCCGTGGTCAAAATCGCAATTCGCACTGCGACGAGGCATCCTCGACGAGTTGGTCCGTACGGCGGAGGATATCCGTGATCAACCGTTATTGACCGGGTCCGCAGCTTCTTTCGCCCTGTATGGGTACCTGGAAATTGGCGATCTCGCCTCTTCTCAGGAAAGCCTGGCTCATATGCGCGAAATCGAAGTCGCAAATCAACTCACTGGGACAGGCCGCTATGTATTGACCAGTGCTTATGCAATGCATGCGATCTTACACGGCGATTTCGTTGCGGCGGAGCGGTTTGCCACAGACGCGATGGCATGCGCGACCGACATCCATGCCGAGGTCGCCAGCGGCGTGTATGGTGTTCAGATGTTCACTATTCGGCGCGAGCTAGGGCGCTTAGCGGAGGTCGGCCCGCTGCTTCGTCAGTTTATAGATGAAAATTCAGAGGTGACGGCTTGGCGGCCCGGTTTTGCGCTGATGGCGAGCGACCTTGGCTTTGCGCAAGTGGCGCGCAAAGCCTTCAATGATCTGGCCGCCAGCGGGCTCGCATTTCCGCGCGATGGTAAGCGGGGCATTACACTGTGCTACCTTGCTGAGGTTTGCGTTCGCCTTCGTGATAGTGATCGTGCTCCGCGGCTATATGAGCTGTTGTCACCGTACCGTGATCTCGCCCTCGTCGTTCCCGTCGCGACCGCTTGCTTCGGTGCCATAGGGCGATATCTGGGGATGCTGGCTACCTTGTTGGGTGATTGGAGGTCGGCCGAGGACCACTTCCGGAACGCGCTTCATCTTGACGAGCACTTGCAGGCCTGGCCTTGGCTTGCCCACACGAAGTATGAGTTCGCGCGGTGCCTTTCTGCCCGTGGCGGATCTGGCGATCGAGGGCGGGCGGAAACGCTGCTTGCGGAGGCGAATGCCATAGCGGAGCAGCTCGGAATGACAAGGCTCCGAGGCAATATTCGTGAGTTTGTGAACTGAGGAGGAAACTGCTATGCCGCGTTTTTTGATTGAGCGTAACTTCGCGCAGCAGGTCGAGATCACCAAGAACGGGGCTGATGTGATAAAGCAGATTAATGACGAGGAGGGCATACGATGGCTATTGTCATTCCTTAGTCCAGACAAGAGAAAGACTTATTGCCTTTATGAGGCGCCAGATGCCGAAGCAATCCGCGCCGCGGCGCGACGGGCCAATCTACCGGCCGATGTGGTGATCGAGGTCGACGAGATACGGCCAGAAATGTTCGCTTGACGGCATTTCTCGACGCTCACGGAGGTCAACGGAATATTGCCCAAGCCGTCGGCGATTACGTTCTATGGGAAGGGGTGCTAAGGGCATTCGCGGAACGCCGCGCACGCTATGACCACCGGAGCCGGTTTTCTCGGAAGGTGTCGACGACCTACCGAGACGCTCGCTAGCCGGCATTCCCGGTAACTGCCCGCCGTCAGCATTGCCTCGATGAGGCATAATACCAGAGCGCTTGTTGCTTGGCCGTTGCCCAAGACCGGTGCGCGATAGACGCGATGCGCGCGACATCGGTCACGAGGAACAACCAGGCGTCCTCAGGCAGCGAGGATTGGTTCGTGGCTGTCCCGGACGCGCTGGTTGAGCTTGTTGCCACGCAGGCAGTCCCAAACGTTTTCCACCGGATTGAGTTCGCGTGATCAGGGCGGTAGCGGCAATAGTGTGATGTTGTCGGGAACCTGCAGTTGTTCGCCCTGCTGCTGCCAACCGGCACGGTTGCATACGATGCCCGCGTGTGCGCCGCTTTCCACCCGGGTGCTGATTTCCTTGACGTGTTCCGTCATCGCCTCAGTGTTGACCGTCGCCATGATGATCGCCGCACCAACATTGCGATCATTGCAGATGGCACCAAACAGATAGGCAGAGTCGTGCCAGTTGTCGCGCACCATCGGCGGGCGTGAATCGATCGGAGGCCATAAATATTCCAAGCTTCGCTTCTGGTCGATCCGGGCTTCGTCCTGAAACGAGATCTCTATTGGCTTGCCCGCGTCAGAGAGTCGATGAGGGTGCTGCGCCTGATGGCGAACATCTCACCTCGGCTATCATGGCGCACACGCCACTTTTGATCGGTTTCCACGGCCCGCCCGACGTTCTCGATCTGTCTGCTTATGCTACCAAAATGGACCGTTCGTTAGGTCCGAC
>JASHQG010000744.1 GCA_030037665.1 Acetobacteraceae bacterium | reverse complement strand
GTTCGATCCCTGACCCTCGCGTCTGCGCGCAGCATTGCGTTGCGGCGCCGGTCGTCTCACCATCCGTGCAGTCACCAAACCCACCAGGGGCATGCCCGCATGGATGCGATCGTCAACGACCACCTGATCCGCGATGAGGCCACGCTCGAGGCGCTGTACGGCACGCCGTCCGCTGGCGCCATCGCTAAGGAGGTCGATCACGTTCACCCGCATTATGCGAGCATGATCGCCGCATCGCCGTTCATGGTACTGGCAACCAGCGGCCCCGGCGGCCTGGACGCCTCGCCGCGCGGCGATGGCCCCGGCTTCGTTGTCGTGGAAGATCCGCGCACGCTGCTGATCCCGGACCGGCGCGGGAATAACCGCGCCGACAGCCTGCGCAATATCATCCATGATCCGCGCGTTGCCCTGCTCTTTCTGATTCCAGGCTGCGGCGAGACCCTGCGAGTCAATGGCCGCGCGTCGATCTGCACGACGCCGGACCTGCTGGCGCGCTTTGAATTTCGCGGCACGCTGCCGCGATCGGTGATCGTGGTGCGGGTAGAGCGCGTGTATTTCCAGTGCCCGAAGGCAATCGTGCGTTCCGATTTGTGGAATCCCGCCAAGCACATCGAGCGGAAGTCATTGCCGAGTACCGGCACGATACTCGCGGACGTCACGGCGGGCCGTGTCGGAGGGGAACAGTACGACCGCGAGTATCCCGAGCGGCTGCGTACGACGCTCTACTGAAGCGTCGGCACTCCCTTAGAGCACCCAGAACGGCTTGTTCGCTTCCGCTTCCGCCTCGGCGTAGCTCACGCCGATATCTTTCAGCAGGAACGGGTCCAGGTCGGTAATCGCACGCCGGGTGCGCCGTCTCAGCCAGGCCGATCGAACGGTGTCCGCCACCATAGTCCAGTTTGCCCGGCGTGGCGGCGATTGGCGGAGAATGGGTCCCCGCCACGCTTCGGTCCCATCGAACATCGGCCACCTCCATCAACCGTGCGCAAGATGGGACGGCGGCCGCAATCAGTGAAACGAATTGCTTTTATAAAGTCATCAGGTATAATTATGGCTATGGCGTCACCTTCTCCGCTCGACCCGGATCTTCTCCGGAGCTTCGTGCTGATCGCCGAGGGCCGCAGCTTCACGACGGTCGCCAGCCTGGTCGGCCGCACGCAGGCTGCCGTCTCGATGCAGATCAAGCGGCTCGAAGAGACGCTTGGCAAACCGCTGCTGAGCCGCAGCAAAGGTGGCAGCGTCGCGCTCACGCCGCACGGCCGGATCCTGCTCGAGCATGCGCGGCAGATGCTGGCGTTGAACGACGCGATCGTCACGTCGTTCCGCGCGCCGCAGATCAAAGGAACCGTCCGCCTGGGCAGCCCGGACGACTATGCGCTCGCCTACCTGCCGCCGATCCTCAAACGTTTTGCCGAGACGCATCCAGCCGTGCAGGTGGAAGTGCGGTGTTCGCCGTCAGGAGAACTGATGCGCGCAGTCAACGCGGGCGAACTCGATCTGACACTGCTCTCGGATGGCCACCAGCCACCCGGCTGGCCCGTGGTGGCACTGTGGCGCGCGCCGCTCGTGTGGGTCACATCCACGCGCTTTGCGCCACAACGGCAGGACCCGCTGCCGCTCGCGCTGGCTTCGGGACACAATTGCGAATGGGCCGCCGCCGCCATTCGGGCACTGGAAACCGATGGGCGGCGCTACCGCATCGCCTATACGTCAGCCTCGCAGATTGGCACGCACGCCCCGGTGATGGCAGGCCTGGCGGTGACGGTCTCCACCCAGTCCTGGCTGCCGCACGGACTGCGCGCGCTCCGCCCTGACGAGGGCCTGCCCAAGCTGCCGGCCTACGGCATCCTGATGCTGAAGGCGCGATTGCCGACGCAGCCTGTTACCGACGCGCTGGCCACCCACATCGAGGAAAACTTCCGCCTCGATACGTTGGTGGCGGCGGAGTGACCGGCAAACCTTGCCCGCGCCTGTGGCAGCGGCTGCGGTGCGAGGGTGTGGTTCTGCGGGCTACGGCCCGACCCCCCGCACCGCGTCAGTTTGTCTTTACCGCGCCCCGAAAATCGCGGTCCCGACGCGCACCCATGTGGCGCCGCAGGCAATGGCCGCTTCGAAATCCGCCGACATGCCCATCGACAGCACGGAAAGCCGGTGCTTCGCGGCGCGGTCGGCGAGCCATGTAAAATGCGGCCGAGGGTCCTCATCGAGCGGCGGCACGCACATCAGCCCGACCAGCTGCCTGCCAAACCGTCCTTTGCATTCATCGATGAAGCCGTCGGCGTTGTCCCGCGATACGCCGGACTTCTGCTCCTCGTTGCCGACATTCACTTCGACCAGCAGCGTCGGTGAACGACCCTCGCGCTGCATCGCCGCGGCAATCGCATCAGCCAGCTTCGGCCGATCCAGTGTTTCGATGACATCGGCGATGCGGACTGCATCGCGCGCCTTGTTGGTCTGCAATCCCCCAATCAGATGCAGCGTGAATTGATGATCCGTACGCAGCGGGGGGAACTTTCCCTGCGCCTCCTGCACCCTGTTCTCGCCGAACACCCTTTGTCCCGCGCGCAATGCCGCGCGCACGGCTTCCACCGGTTTGGTCTTCGAGACCGCGACCAGCGTAATCTCTTCCGGTTGGCGTCCGGCGGCGATCGCAGCATTGGCGATGCGGTCGTGCACGTGGCGTAGATTGTCAGCGATGTCGGGCGGAGCGCTCGTAACAGGGGATGCCATGGACGCAAGGCTTGTCGCATGGGCGCGCGCCGTCAAGGCACGCAATCGCTGGCGCGGCGATCCACTTCCCGTCCTGTGGCTGTTCACCGACGGTCGGCGGCTACCCGACCCACGGCCCTCTGTCGCGGCACTGCCATGCGGACTGTGCGGTGTGGTTCTCCGGCATGACGGCGAGCCGGACCGCGAGGCGCTGGGACGCGATCTGGCGCGGCTCTGCCGGGCGCGACGGCTCGCCCTGGTTGTGGCCGGAGAACCACGCCTTGCCGCGAAATTGCACGCCGGCGTGCATCTGCGCGGCGGGCGCTGGCCTGGCAGCGTCCGTGCCGGCTGCGGCCTGCGCACCAGCTCGGCGCATAGTATTCCGGAATTGCGGCGGGCATGGCGGGCCGGTGCGCGCCTCGCCTTCCTTGGCCCGGCGCTTGCCACCGCCAGTCACCCCGGCGCCGCCGGCCTCGGCATGCTGCGCTGGTCGCGCGTGGCCGGCTCGGCACGTATTCCGGTCGGTGCTCTGGGCGGTATCGACGGTCTGCACGCGCGCCGATTGCCGCGCCTAGAGTGTCGTGCCGCCGGTGCGATTGGTGCACTGGCAACGCGCGTGCCGACCCAGTCGTGCGGTCACAGAGGCTCGGCGCGGTAACGGTCCCAGGCGCTGCCCCTCGGGCTGACCCGCGGATTTCCGCGGGGCGCCGTTCCGTCGCTTGCCCGTACGAACATCAACCCGTTCACCGGTACCGTCGCGTAACTCCCCGCTTCGCCCCGCCCACAGAAAGCTCCAGAGAATCAACGCGCTACGAGACCGCTGCGGTTGGTTGTGGGCCTGCGCGGCATCTGAAAAGAATTCCGGTTGAACCAACCGGCAGTTTCACGCTATCGTGTGCTCACGTTCCCGTGTTCGGATGCAGAGGCATGACCGAAAAGGAAAGCGGCATTGCGTAAAGCAATAATGATTGGAAGCGCTTGCGTGTTGGCGCTCGGCGGTTGTGCGGTCTCTCCCGCGCCACGTCCGGATATGTCGCCAGCGGCAGTGCGCACCGCATGGCTAAGCAAAGGGTACTACACGTGGCACCCGCTCGTGTCGGCTGTGCCGCCTGTGCGGCATGTGAAGCTGGCGAAGAAAGATACCACAACCCCGATTGCGACAGTTCCGCGCGTTGTGGCGTGCGATCTGACGGGCTTCAACGTCGGCTGTGCGGACTACTGATGGGGTTCTGGTCTTCGCCGAATTCGGCGAAGTAACAGCGGCCTGACGGACTCTGCCAGCTCGCCGTCGAACTGGACCGGCGGACAC
>JASHQG010000743.1 GCA_030037665.1 Acetobacteraceae bacterium | reverse complement strand
CTTCCGGTTTGCGACGATGGCCAGTCAATTCATCCGTGGCTCGGAACCGATCCCACCTTTATCCGGCGGCTCGCACGCAATTGTTCATCCCGACACGGGTCCGGCTCGACGCACCCGTCCGCCCAACCGGCCAAATCCTGGACACAGCACCAGACCCTGTGCGAGGGCCTGCAGCTCGGAGCAGATGCAGCCGCGCCGATCCGCGGGCGTTTCGCCTTTGGAGCGGGCGCGTGGATCGCAAAGGCTGTCGGGGCACGGCGGCAAAGGTGCCGCCAATACCCTAGCCCGAGATCAAAGAGCCGTTACTGCGGCAAAGTCCCTTGCGACAATCCCCGTCGCCGCTTTGGTGAAGCCAGTCGCGTGACCTCCATCATCGGACAAGACCAAGTTCCCATATCAAAAAAAGCTTGCGTGTCCCTACAGCGCAGTGTACTTTGCATTGCAAAGCCACTGGATGACGATGATGCCCGATCTCAGCACAGCGTTGGTCGACATAGCTGCGATGCGAGCGCAGCTGGCCAAAACCAGTGAATTCCGAGGATATGGCCCGACCACGCTTGCTGCGACCGGGGTGTTGGCAGTGTTCGCAGCGGTCTTCCAGGCCGGTTTCATTTCTGATCCTGCAACGGACACGATCAGCTATCTGGCGCTATGGATCGCGACTGCGGCCTTGTCCATTTTGCTCATCGGTACCGAAGTGATCACGCGCTCACGCATGGTCCATTCAGGGATGGCAGACGAGATGCTGAGGCTTGCTGTGGAGCAGCTTCTCCCGTCCATCGCCGCGGGCGTGCTCGTCACCTGGGTGCTCGCCCGTTTTGCTCCCCAGTCACTGTGGATTCTGCCGGGCCTGTGGCAGGTATTCTTGAGCCTCGGCTGCTTCGCCTCCAGCCGAACACTCCCACGGCCGCTCCTGTCAGTCGCCTTCTGGTATATGGGAACCGGACTGACCTGCATCGCAATGGCGAATGGCTCCCATGCTTTTGCTCCGCTCGCCATGGGGTTGCCGTTCGGCCTCGGCCAGATGTTGGCGGCCATCATCCTGCGATTTGCTGGTGGGACCAACGAAGATGGTTAGGACCGCCGCGGGCCGACGGGCGCCGTTCGCCTACGACGGCCTGGATCGGGTGATCCATGAACGTGCGCGGCTCGGCGTTCTGACGTCTCTTATGACGCACCCGAAAGGTCTGCGTTTCGCTGATCTCAAAGCACTGTGCGGGTTGACTGACGGCAACCTCAGCCGCCACCTACAAATACTTCAGGAGGCAGGTCTTGTCGGGATTACGAAGAGATTTGAAGATAATCGTCCTCAGACCATCTGTCGCATCACTCCCCAGGGACGCAAGCAATTTCTGGGTTATCTGAGCGTCCTGGAACAGGTCGTTCGCGATGCCGAAGCGGCCGCCAATCCAGGCATGCCTGCAAGGCGTTCCGGTCTGGCGCCGGTCTGATCACTTAATTTTTTTGCGAGGATACTTTGTAATGCAAAGTACTTGCGTCAGTAAAGGATCCATGTACGGGGCAATCATCGTGGACGGTAACGGGCGTTGGGCAAAGTGGCGGTTGCTACCGAGAACCGTCGGGCATAGGGCGGGGGTCACTGCGTCTTCGCGTTGGTGTAGCCGTCGATTATTCGTCGCGACATGCCATTCTGCAGGCTGCCTCGACAGCTGTTGCTGCCCCTTACTCGGCGGAAGCAGACGATCTGCCATTGACGCCTGCGGTCGACCTGCCTCCCCGCCGATGAGATCGCTGGCAATAGGGGTCACGTCGTCGAGGCGATGTTTGGATGATCGCCCGGGGCGACGGTGTCGTCGGATCTTTGCTGCTTGTTGGAGGTAGTCCCGCATCCTCTCTCCGGGTGGGGTGAAGCCTCGCAACTTCATCTTAGCCGACAGGGCCGATGGCACCTCGACTTGCACCGCCACGTCAAGCCGAACGGTGCGGCGAATCTCCACCACTTCGAGGGACGCTCATATGAGCTTTGGCCAGGCGATCATAACCTGCTTCTCGAAATACGCGACGTTTGGCGGTCGCGCGTCGCGCTCAGAGTATTGGTTCTTTGCGTTATTCCTCATCATCATAGCGGTGGCCAGCGGTCTCATGGAAGTTGTCGCCGCTACCCGTGGCGTCAGTGAAATCACCTTCCTCGTACTACTGCTACCCAGTTTGGCCGTCTTCGTGCGCCGTCTGCACGACGTCGACCGCAGCGGCTGGTGGGCCCTGCCGCCCTTCGTTCCGATAATAATCCTCTCGATCATGGTGGCACCAACAACCCCCTCGATCATGTTGGAACCCGCCAGTGACCAGGCAGCCGTCGTCTGGCGCTGGCTCCCGGTCTCCCTCTTGGTGCTCGTTACGCTGGTCATCTGGATCTTTGTATTGGTCTGCGTCGGTATATTGATCGGTTCGTTTTTGGGAGGGGAGTTTATCGGGCCCCCGGATGAGGGATATCTTGGGCCTGCAGAAAGCCCGTTACTCGCCGGCCCGCAACACCTCGACATCTGGCCCGTGCTCGCGGCCTCCCTCGTAGCGCTCGCTACTCTGATCATCTGGATCGTTCTGATGGTCTGGACCTGCACACGCGGCACCTCCGGCCCGAATCGCTATGGCCGCGATCCCTTCGCGCGTTAAGACTCCTTGCTCGCCGCTGGAATCGTGTTCAATGCAATCCTTTACCGGCAAGCGTTGCGAACTCCCCACCTGAGAAGGCGCCGGTGGACTCCTCGGACGGCCTCACGGGTGCCCTTTTATTACCAACAAGTTGGGAGGGATAGCACGCGGTTTGCCGGCTCAAATCGCGTATAGTGTCTCATCCGGCACCGATTCGGGAGGTATGCGATGGGTTCAAGTCATACTGCCTGGCTTGATAACGAAATTGCTGATTGCCAGCTCGCTGAGGTATGTGTGACCAAGCGGCTTCATAAGCTGCCGGGGCAAATCGGAGGCGATGGAACAGAGCAAAGCTTTTGCCTGCCAGGACGGAGCGAATGCCAACCCCGCC
>JASHQG010000742.1 GCA_030037665.1 Acetobacteraceae bacterium | reverse complement strand
AGACCGTGCCGCGGCTGCGTGTCTGCGCGTGCCCCACGAACGGCAGCACAGCGGCCAGCAACGGCTGACGATGCGCCAAATCCCGGTGGCGTTCCAGCGCCACCTGCCGCACCGCGGAGCCGATGCGCAGCGCGCGGCCGTTATCATGGATGCGCTGCCAATCTGGCACCTGCATGATGTCCACCACGACCAGCGGCCGCGCGAGCCGCATGTTCAGCATTGGCAGCAGCGACTGGCCGCCGGCCAGCACGCGGGCGTCGGCCCCGGCCTGATGCAGCGCATGTAGCGCATCGTCGGCCGAGCCCGCGCGCACGTAATCGAAGCGCGCCGGCTTCATCGTCCACCCCGCAGCCGGCGCCACCATCGCGCAAACCAGCCTTCACGCCGCCCGCCTGCCTGCGCCGCCAACGCGGCGAAGAACTGCCGGATGACGAGGCGGGCGGCGGCGTCCAGCAGACGGTTGCCGACTGCGGCGATCTTGCCACCGACGCTCGCTTCATAGGTCCAGGCCAACACCGTCTGCCCGGGCGTGTCCTCGCATAGCGTCACGTGCCCGGTACCGCTTCCGAACCCCAGCATGCCCTCGGCGGAACCGATCAGCATGGCCGAACCTGGCGGATGCAGCTCGGACAGTTCCAGCAGGACGCGGTAACGGCCCTTCACCGGCCCGGCTCCAAGCGTGACCTCGGCGCGGAACGAGGTGTCAGACAGCTTCTCCAAATGGTGCGTGCCGGGCAGCAACGTGGCGAGCGTCGCCGCGTCCAACAGCATCGCCCAGATGAGTTCTCGCGGTGCTGGGACGGTTTCCGCGCCTTTGCCGAACAGGCTGCGTTGGCCTGATCTGGCCGCCGAGGCAGGCCGCGGGTGCTCCGGCGGATGCAGGTGCTGCGCCAGTCGCGCCGGCAGCAGCGGCAGCGTCAGATCCGCCAGACCCAGCGCGTCCGCCACGGCGTTGGCGATACAGACGGGGGTGGACATGCAATTTCCCTCCCCTACCCCCTTGGCGCCAAGCGGGGTGAAGGGCGACGGCGTCTCACGGTGGAGGATGAGCGGCTCCGGCACGTCCATTGCCGTCGGGAGCAGGTAGTCAGCCAGCGTGCCGGCGAGGAAGCTGCCGTCCGGCCCATAGGCGTGCTCCTCGAGCGTGGCAGCGCCGAGCGCCTGAGCAAAGCCACCCGTCACCTGGCCCGCGACCATGCCGGGATGCAGCAGTCTTCCCGCGTCGTGCATCGTCACATAGCGGTCGATGCGCAGCTGCCCGGTGACGCGATCCACGTCCACGGCGCAGACATCGAAGATGAAGCCATGGCAGAGCGAAGAGTTCACTTCGTCGGCCTGGTTCGGTGCCGTGAGTTCCGCCGGGGTCCAGAACACGGTCTCGCGGATCGTCTGATCGACACCGGCCGGCAGCGTGGCGGGGGCCCAGTGGCTGATGCCGGCGACGCGGCTAAATGACAGCGCGTTGTCCGAATTGCCGCGCGCGCGGATGCGGCCCTCGGAGAAGACCACCTCCGATGCAGGCACGTTCAGCAGCGGCGCGGCGATGCGGGCAAGGCGGTCGCGCAGCTTCGTTGCAGCGAGATGCGCCGTACCGGCAACGGCCGGGGCGAAACGGCTGGAGTAGTTGCCCGATGCGATCGACCACGCATCCTTTGCAGTATCGACCTCGGTGATGACGCAGATTTCGGCCGGACAGAGCCCGAGCGCATCGGCCACCACCTGAGCCAGCACCGTTCGATGGCCCTGGCCCTGAGGCACCGAGGCTACGTGCACGCTCACGGTGCCGAGCGGATCCAGGCTAACGGTTGCGGTCGCCTGCGCGCCGTTCTTTGGACCGGCGCGGCGACGCTCGTCGGCCGTCAGCACGGTTGTGATGTAGCCCATGTTGGAAACGCTCGGCTCGACCACGGCGGCGTAGCCGATGCCGTAGCATCGTCCCTCTGCGCGTGCCGCATCGCGCCGGCGCAGCAACTCGGCATGGCCGCCATCACGCAGCGCTTCCTCGAGCGCTGTCGCATAATCGCCCGAGTCCAGCAGCGCACCGGAGGCGGTGCGGTAGGGGAAGCGATCAGCGGGTACCAGGTTGCGGCGGATCACGTCCAACACATCAAGGCGCAGCGCCATGCCGATGCGCTGGACCAGCCGCTCCAGTGCGAAATACACCTGCGGGCCGCCGAAGCCTCGGTTGAGGCCCGTGGGCAGCTTATTGGTCAGCACCACGCGGTTGCGGATTTCCAGGTTTCGAATGTCGTAGGCGCCCGTCATGTTGCCATGCATCCGGTAGAGCGTCGCCGGCTCGGGTGCGCGCAGATGGGCACCGACATCCTCGACCTGGTCCCAGTCGAGCGCGGTGATCCGCCCGTCCACCTCCACTGCGGCGGTCAGCGTGGTCACGCGGTTGGTGGCGCACACGGAGCCGGCGAGGTGTTCCAGCCGATCCTCGACCCATTTCACCGGTCGTCCGGCCACGCGGGCAGCGGCCGCGATCAGTACGACATAGGGGAACACCGCTTGCTTTACGCCGAAGCTGCCGCCTGATTCGGGCGGCGTGCGCAGTCGCAAGCGGTTGCCTGGCACGCGGAGGGCGCGCGCCATGACTGCATGCAGGCTGAACGGCCCCTGAAAATTGGCCAGCACGTCATAGGCGTCGGCAGCGGGGTCGAATTCAGCGAACACACCGTAGGTCTCGATGGGCGTGCAGGCATTGCGGGGGTACGCGACGGTGATGCCAACGCGGTGCGGCGCGGCGGCGAACGCCGCCTCAGGATCGCCATAACGGAAGCTGCGGTCGCTCGCGAGGTTGCCGCCAAGGCCAGGGTGCAGCACGGGCGCGTCCGGCTCCAGCGCCACCAGCGGATCGATGACAGCGGGCAGTGGTTCGTAGCGCACCTCCACCAGGTCCAGCGCATCCTCTGCCAGATAGCGGTCGGCCGCGACGGCGATGGCGACCGGCTCGCCCACATAACGGACGCGGTCGGTGGCGATCGGCCAGCACTCAATCGGGGCGCGGACGCCAACGACCAGGCTGCTGGTGAGGCGCCTGATGTCGGGACCGGTCAGGACGACGGCGGTGCCCGCCAAGGCTGCGGCGCGGCTCGTGTCGATCGCGGTGATGGCGGCGTGGGCATGCGGCGAGCGCAGGATTGCCGCGTGGAGGGTGCCGGGCGGTGTGGCAACGTCGTCGAAGAACCGGCCACGGCCCGTGAGCAGGGCGGCGTCCTCAACGCGGGGAATGGAGCGGCCGAGCCAGGGGGTGGTGGGCACCGGGATATCCATGGTTGTGCCATTCGGTCATCGGGAGCGACGCCGCGCAATCCCCGGAGCAGAACCGTCCTCGCGTTGCGCCTGCGATCGGCAGGGTGCCGCGTCCGCCGCACTCTCCCCCGACCTTGGTCCGGCATCGTGGCCCAGACCTGCCATGGGGAATCTTGTGCCACTGTTGTTCCGCCCCCATTATGCCGAGAGGCTTCCCGGGATCGGTCATTCAGCGTTCATGGACACTATCTTTCGCGGTGATGTCGGCACCGCCCGGGGGCGGATGCTCGCGTGGGTGGACGCGCTGGTCGTTGATCATGCCGTGTTCCGCCTGTGCTGGGCCAATTTCGCCGCTGTCACGCCCGGCCGGTTATACCGCTGCAACCATCCCACCCCTGCCCGGCTGGAGACACTAACGCGCCGCCTCGGGCTCAAGACACTGATCAACCTGCGTGGTCAGACGCATAATGGCTCCGACGCGCTATCGCGTGACGCGGCCGCTCGTCTGGGCCTCGACTTCATCGACATGGCACTGGAAAGCCGCGGTGCGCCGCAGCGCGATCGCATCCTACGATTGCACCGCATTTACGAGACCATGCGCGCCCCCGCCCTGCTGCATTGCAAGTCGGGCGCCGACCGAGCCGGCCTCGCCGCAGGCCTTTACATCCTGTTCCAGGGCGGCACCGCGCGCGAGGCACTGCGCCAGCTCTCCTGGCGCTTCGGCCACATCCGCGCGGCAAAGACGGGCATCCTCGACGCCTTCTTCCTGCGCTGGCAGCGTGAGGGCGAAGGCCGCAAGCTCTTCCTCGACTGGGTGCGCGAGGATTATGATGAAACCGCACTGCGGCGGGACTTCCACGCGAACGGTCTCGCCAGCTTCATCAACGATTGGGTCCTGGCGCACGAATGACCGCGGACGAAGTGCTGGAAAGGCTGCCGGTGACTGCCTGGCACGGGCCGTTCGACCCCGCGATCCAGGCCCGCGCGATCGAGGCGCTGGAATGCGGCAAAGTGCTGGTCCATCCCGACCTGCCGTTCGCAATCGAGCCGCGCGAGGCGCGGCTGCTCGATCCGGCCACGCTTGGTGAACATGGGAAGAATGTCAGCCTGGATCCGCAAACGCACCGGCTGAGTAACACCGCCGTGCCGGCCGCCGACGCGGCGTTGTTGGCAGGCATGATGCAGCGCTTTGCCGATGCCGCGCTTGCGCTGCTGACCGGTCTGCTGGCGCACTACACCGCGCAGCTCGAACGTGCGCGCACCAGTTTCCGCCCGGCCGAGATCGAAGGGCGGGTCTATTCCCCGCGCCGCGATGACCGACGGCTGCACGTCGACGCATTCCCGACGCGGCCGCTCGCCGGTCGACGCATCCTGCGCGTGTTCTGCAATGTTGCGCCTGATGGGGCCGCCCGCGAATGGCTGGTCGGCGAGCCGTTCGTCGATTACGCGCGGACGCTGCTGGCGCGCGTGAAGGCTCCGGTGCCTGGAACTGCGTGGCTGCTACATCAGCTCGGACTGACGAAGCGACGGCGTGGGCAGTACGACCACATCATGCTGGGCATGCATGATGCGGGGAAGTTCGATGCTGGCTACCAGGCGCGCGCACCTCGGGCGGCGGTCAGTTTCCCGCCGGGAACGACGTGGATCTGCTTTACGGACCAGGTGGTGCATGCCGCTTTGTCGGGACATTGCGCACTGGAGCAAACCTTCCATCTGCCAATCGCGGCGATGCTGCATCCAGAGCAATCGCCGCTCCGGGTGCTGGAAGACATGACAGGCCGCCGGCTCGTGGTCTGAGGGGCATGGCGTATCGCGCAGCGACGCCCCGACATACCCCCGGGAACACTGCACAGCGCGCTGGCGTCGCCGGAGGCGTGGCGTCGCACAACGGCCTATTCGCCGTCCCCAGCCTTCCGGAACGGAGATTGCTCCGCCAGCGCCGCCATGTCAGCCCGCATTGCCGGTCTTTCTTCGTCGAGGAAATTCGCGATGGCGCGTCGCAATCCTGAATGGGCGATCCAGTGTGCGGAAAACGTCGGCCGCGGCAGATAGCCGCGCTGGATCTTGTGCCGTCCCTGCGCACCAGCCTCCACGCGCTTCAGGCCATGTTCGATTGCCCAGTCGATCGCACGGTAATAACAGAGTTCGAAATGCAGGAACGGCCAGTCGCCCCGGCAGCCCCAGTTTCGGCCATAAAGCGCCTCGTCCCCGGCGAGGTTCAACGCACCGGCAACCGGCTTGCCGTTATTTTCCGCCAGCATCAACACGACGCGGTCGCCCAGCCGCTCGCCCAGCAATGAAAAGAATTGCCGCGACAAGTACGCCGAGCCCCACTTGCGATCCACTGTGGAACGATAGAACCGATAGAACGCGTCCCAGTGCGCCTCCTTCAGATCGCGGCCGCTCAGCGTCTGGAATGTCAGTCCGGCGGTATTCGCATCGCGCCGCTCCCGCCGCAGCACCTTGCGCTTGCGTGACGACAGCGCCGCAAGGAAATCCTCGAACGTCCCGTAGCCGTCGTTTTCCCAGTGGAACTGCATGCCAAGACGCCGTAGCCATCCGGCCTCGCCCAGCTCGCGCCATTCATCTTCCTGGCAGAACGTCACGTGCACCGACGAGAGGTCGAGTGACCGACATGCCTGCTCCAACGCCGTCGCCAATGTCGCGACCGGCACGCCGCAGTCCGGCTGGCGCAGCAGGCGCGGGCCGGGCACCGGGCTGAACGGCGCCGCCACCTGCAGCTTCGGATAGTAGTTGCCGCCGGCGCGCTCCAGCGCGTGCGCCCAGCCGTGGTCGAAAACGTATTCGCCGTAGCTGTGACTCTTGGCGTACATCGGCGCGACCGCGACCACCCTGCCGCCTTCGGTGCGCAACACAGCGTGTTGCGGCAGCCAGCCGGTGCGGGATCCGGCCGAACCACTATCCTCCAACGCGGACAGGAAGGCATGGCTCACAAAGGGATTGCCGGTGCCGGCACAGGCGTCCCACTCGGCGGCCTGGATTTCGCCGATCGCGCGATGCAAGGTGAGCGTGAGGGTGGCAGAACCGTCGGGCATCGGGCGAACGTAAGGGGGTTTGCCGCCCTTGTCAGGGGTTTTCCTCACCGCCTGACCTGCGGACTATCACCAACAGAAGCGTAACAGTCGGAGGACGCCATGGCACTGCGTAAATTCATCATCGAACGCGACATTCCCCAGGTCGGTTCGCTCGAGCGCGAACAGCTGCGAGGCGCTGCGGCGAAGTCGAACGAAGTGCTTAACCAGTTGGGCCCCGACATCCAGTGGGTGGAAAGCTACGTGGCGGCGGACAAGACGTTCTGCGTTTATCTGGCCACGGATGAGGCGATCATCCGCAAGCACGCCGAGATCAGCGGCTTTCCGGCGAGCAAGATCACCGAAGTGCGCAAGATGATCGACCCGACGACCGAGCGGCCCGACTGACTTTACCAGTCGATCTCGAACATACCTTCGACCTCCAGCGAGGCGTCGGCCGGCAGCGCCGACACGCCTACGGTGGATCGCGCGTGGCGGCCGGCCTCGCCGAACACCGCGACGGCGAGGTCTGACGCACCGTTCATCACCTGCGCATGGTCGGTGAACTCCGGCGGCGCAGCGATGAAGCCGCCAAGGCGCACCACGCGACGCACGCGGTCGAGGTCGCCGCCGCATGCGGCTTTCAAATGACCGAGTACGTTGATGAAGCAGAGCCGCGCGGCTTCCTTGCCTCGATCGATCGAGACGCCCCGGCTCAGCTTGCCGGTGATCGCGACCTTGCCGTCGATGGCCGGAATCTGGCCGGAGATCACCACGAGGTTGCCGAGTACGACATAGGGCACGTAGTTGGCGACGGGCGGCATCGGCTGCGGCAGCGCGATGCCGAGTTCCGCGAGTTTGGTTTCAATGCGGCCAGGCATGAAGTTTTGGCTCCTGAGTGGGCGCGTTATGGCCGTCGGAACGTAGCGCGGCAGCGTGCGGGCGCTATGTTGACCATGACTCCCGATTGGATGTAGCGGGCGGTGGCGGTCGTTGTGCTGAGGCGGCGTTTCGTCCCGGCTGGCAGAGAGTTCGACCGCAGGATCTCGTTGCGGGGCGGCGGGATAGTGTAACTCCGGTCAGCGATCAATTCACCGTACCGCGGGCCTCTCCGAATCGCTGCCAACACAAAAAGCCTGCGACACTCTGCGCAAACGCCGGTGTCACGCTGTGGGCGAAACACGAGCCAGGCGGCGTCGCCCGTTACCGCGTCAGTCGCCGTGTCCTACCACGCGCAACGCCCTTCGCCGCGCCCGCGGCGACGCGTCCGTTGGCAACTCCAGAGGCAGCAACGGCGATCGGTCGCGTAGACCATCGCCTACCGTGTCCGCCGCCTCCTGTTCTGCTTCCGGGATATCGCGCTTTCCGAGATAGTTCACGGCGAGATGGCGGAACATGTAGTCGAGCATAGACGTGGCGTGACCGACCGCGGGGTCGCCTTCGACAGCGCCGGCAGGTCCGAAACGGGTGAAGGTAAAGGCCTCGACGAACGCCTCCAGTGGCACGCCGTGCTGCAGGCCGAGGCTGACCGCGACGGCAAAATTGTCCATCAGGCCACGGAACGCCGCGCCCTCCTTGTGCAGAGCCACGAAGATCTCACCCAGCACGCCATCGTCGTATTCGCCGGTGCGCAGGAACAGTTTGTGACCACCGACCGCGGCCTTCTGCGTGTAGCCGGAACGACGGTGCGGCAGGAGGCGGCGTGACGAGACAGCCGCCGCCGGCCAGGCTGGCAAGCCGCGGGCAGGCATCGCGTGCACGAAAGGTGCGACCGCGTCGTGCATCGCTGCGGCTGCGGAGGGCGTTGCGACGGGAAACGGGTCCTGACCACAAAGGATGCTGGCGAGCGCCTCCTCGGCAGTCAGGCCCATGGCGCTCAGCCATTCGCGCGCCGCGCGGCTCAGGGTGCCGCTGGCCGCGAGCGGAGAGAAGGCGGGAGCGATGCCTCCGGTTTCGGCGCCTAGCAGTGCCTCGGGCGCGCCGGGTGAGAAAATAGCAGTGGTTGCGGCGTGGCGCGGCGGGCCGGCGGCGAGAGCTGCGGCGCGTGCAGCTCGGGCCGCTTCGGCCAGGCCGGGTACAACGGTCTGGCTGGGTGGCGCGGGCCAGTCGGGCCGATCCGGCAATGCCGACGGAACGGGCATGGGAGGCCGGGACAGGGCGGCCGACGCGGTATCGGCGCAGCCACGCAGAAGCGCCGCGAGGGCGCGCGCCACGTCGCGGCCTGGTTCGCTGGCGTAGTCGAGGCCGAGGGCGCAGAGCATGCCAGCCAGATCGGCCATTCCCACGGCGAGGCGAAGCGAGTCGGGCGCGGCAAAGGTGAGGGTCGCGACGGCGGTCTCGACCGCCTCGGCGAACGCCGCAGACTCGAACGAGCCAGCGTCCAAAAAGGCCGGGAGGTTCAGGACAAAGCACGGAATGGCGGTGTCCCGGCCCTGCCAGATCGAATCTTCCGGGGCGCCGCGGCGAAGCAGAAGCAGGCGACGCAGGCGGTCGGCGAGCGCCGGCGAATAACCGGCCTGGGTGGCGGCATCGGCGATGGGCACGATCCAGGCGTCCGCAGCGGCCGTGAGGGCCACGGGACCGTCGCCGGGCGCAAGGGCGGCGAGCGCTTCCGCTGCCGCTTCGTCCCAGGCAGCGGGCACCGTCACGGCGCGTTGCAGCATGTCCGGTTCGGCCCTGGCCAGGGTCCGCCGCATGCGCACGCCGTGCCACGCCGGGTGGTGCTTGGGAGGCTTCCGCATGGGCGACATCGTAGGGGACCGCAGGCGACTCGGAAAGGGTATTTGGGGCTTGCTGCAGCTGAGGACCACAAAATCCTGTGGATACCCACCGGGACGAGGGGTCGCCCGCCTGTTTGGGCGGGTGTCACGGGGAGGAATTGTGTCACGCGCACCGTTACGCCGCTCTCATGTGCATGGGGACGCGCTTTGCCCCGCCCTCCCGGCTTTCGCCCGCTGCACCCGATGTGGCCTACATCCGCACGAGCGCGGATCCCCAGGTCAGACCGCCACCGAGCGCTTCCATCAGGACCAGGTCGCCGTGGCGGATTCGGCCGTCCGTCCAGGCCTCCGCCAACGCCAGTGGCACCGATGCGGCGGACGTGTTCGCATGCCGGTCCACTGTCACGACCACCCGTTCCGATGGGAGCCCAAGCCGCTTTCCCATCGCGTCGATAATGCGCAGATTAGCCTGGTGCGGCACGAGCCAGTCCACGTCCCGCCGGGTCAGGCCGTTGGCCGCCAATGCCTCGTCCACCGCCTCGGCCAGACGGATCACCGCGTGGCGAAACACCTCCTGGCCCCTCATCACCAGGTGGCCGGACTTCTCGGGCTGTCCGACCGCACCGTCGACGTAGAGGATGTCGCCGAGCGTCCCCTGCGCGTGCATGTGGGTGGTCAGGATGCCGCGGTCGATCGTGCCCCTGCCCTTACCCGCGCGCAGGAACACCGCGCCGGCGCCGTCGCCGAACAACACGCAGGTGCCACGGTCGTTCCAGTTCAGAATGCGCGAATAGACCTCGCTGCCGATCACCAGCGCACCGCGCGCCGCGCCGGTCCGGATCAGGCTGTCGGCGACAGAAAGTGCGTAAATGAAGCCGGCACAGGCGGCGGAGATGTCGAAGCCATATCCGTTCGTCACCCCCAGCGCCGCCTGTACCCGCAGCGCTGTTGCGGGAAATGCCTGGTCTGGCGTGGATGTGGCGAGAATGATCGCCTCGACTTCGGCTGGTTCGGCATGAGCATTGGCCAATGCCGACTTCGCCGCCTCGGTGCCCATGAACGCCGCTGTTTCCTGCGGGCTGGCGATGTGGCGCTGACGAATGCCGGTGCGCTCGCGGATCCACGTGTCAGAGGTCTCGAGCCGCTGCGCGAGCTCGTCGTTGGTCACGACGCGCTTGGGAAGGTAGGCGCCGACACCGGCGAGAATGGAGCGAATGGGCATCGCCGTCCTTCGCAGCTAGGCGGTCGCGAGTCGCGGCCCGCCTTTGTCGTTCTTGTCTGCCGCCGGCGGCTTGTCCAGCGCAATCCTTGCTAAATCCTGCCGAATCAGATCGTTGAAGCGGTGAACGACCATGTCCATCGCGACATCGACCGCATGCGCGAAGCCTTCCGCATCGGTGCCGCCATGGGATTTCACGACGACGCCGTTAAGCCCCACCATCACCGCGCCGTTGTAGCGCCGCGGATCGAGCCACTCCCGCAGCCGATCAAGGCTCGGACGCACCAGTAAGTAGGCCAGGCGGCCGGCGATGCTGCCGGAGAACACCTGGCGGAGGAGCTGGCCGATCAGCTTCAGCGCGCCCTCACCGGTCTTCAGCGCGACATTGCCGGTGAAGCCGTCGGTTACCACGACATCGGTGGTGCCGGCGGCGATGTCGTCGCCCTCGACGAAGCCGTGGAACTGTGGCGCGATGTGGCTGGCGCGCAATATCTCCGCCGCATCGCGCAGGATGTCGTCGCCCTTCAACTCCTCGGAGCCGACATTCAGCAGTCCGATCGAGGGTGCCGGCAGACCGAGCACGGTGCGCGCGAACACGTCGCCCATGATGGCGAACTGCACCAGGTTGCGCGTATCGCATTGCACGTTCGCGCCGAGGTCCAGCATCACCACGTCGCCACGCGCCGTGGGGCCGATCGCCGCCATTGCCGGACGGTCGATCCCCGGCAGCGTGCGGAGCACGATTTTGGCGATCGCCATCAACGCGCCGGTGTTGCCGGCGGACACCACGCCGGACGCTTCGCCCCCAGCGACCGCATCGATGGCGAGTCGCATGGACGACTGGCGCGCCCGCAGCGCCGCCGTCGGCTTCATTTCGTTACCGATCGAATCTGGCGCATGACGCACCGTGCACACAGCGCTGGCGCGTTTGTGCCGAGCCAGCAGCGGTGCGATCTGAGCCTCGTCGCCAACCAGCAGAAATCGGGCGGCCGGATTCCGCTCTGCGGCGATCTCCAGGCCGTCAATCACCACGGCGGGCGCGCGATCGCCCCCCATGGCGTCCACCGCCAACGCGAAGGTTGCACTCAACGGACGGGGCGCACGTGGCGGCCCTGCGTCAGACCCGGACAGCGCCCTTCAGCGCCTTACCCTCGGCGGAGAGGACCTCCCGGCCATCGTAGAAGCCACAATGCGGACACACATGGTGTGGGCGCTTGAGTTCGCCGCAGTTCGGACAATCGGCGTGCGGCTGACGCGGCAGCGCCTCATGCGACCGCCGCATGCCGCGGCGGGAGGGTGTGGTTTTTCGCTTCGGAACAGCCATGACACGCCTGTGGGACTGAATGCCTCGCGATCCGGCGAGGCGCGGACGCGGGCCTTAGCAGAGGGGGGCAGCGACGTAAAGGTAAGGCGAGGCCTTCACCCGCCTCGACCGCGCGCACCGGCTTTGCCCTTGGAACCCTTGACTTCGCTGCATGGCCGGACCGGGGCCGGTTCGGCCGCTCGCAAGCGTTACCTCGGCGGCCCTGGTACGGCCGCCCCCTCCCCAGCGAACCCGGCGCCTCAGGAGCCAGAACGTTTGCCGATGTCCGTTCTCCCAAACATGAGCCAACATGTCATGGTCGAGTTGCTGCCTCATCGCGGCCGGTGTCACGTTCAACGCGAGTCGAACGCCAGAGCCTTCCGCTC
>JASHQG010000741.1 GCA_030037665.1 Acetobacteraceae bacterium | reverse complement strand
CCACCTCGGTCGTACTGGGCGAAGATGCAGGCAGTACTTCGCAAATACGACATACTGTTCATTGCCGACGAAGTGATCTGCGGGTTCGGACGCACCGGCAACATGTGGGGTTCGCAGACCTATGAGCTGAAACCCGACATGATCACCTGTGCCAAGGCGCTGAGCGCCGGCATGCAGCCGATCTCCGCTCTGCTGATCGACCAACGCGTGTTCCAGGCGATGCTGGACGAAAGCCGAAAGCTGGGAAGTTTCGCGCACGGCTTCACCTACGCGGGACATCCCGTGACGACGGCGGTGGCGTTGGAAACGCTCCGCATTTACGACGAAATGGACATGATCGGCCACGTCCAGCGCGTCGGGCCTTATATGCAGCAGGTGCTGGCCAGGTTTGCCGACCATGCGTTGATGGGCGAGGTTCGCGGCGTCGGCTTGCTGACCGGCATGGAGATGGTCGCCGATAAGGCAACGCGCGCCCAGTTCGACCCTGCATGCAACGTCGGCGCGACCGTCGATAAGCACGCACGGGCGCATGGGCTGATCACCAGGTTCATTGGCGACCGCATCGCCTTGTCGCCGCCGCTGGTCGTCACTGAGGCGGAGATCGACGAGATCGCTGCGCGGCTCGAACGGGCGCTGGATGACGCGCTGGCCGAATTGCGCGCATGACCGGAATGCACTGGTCCTCGTTGAGAGCATTTTCGCGCGCCATGACCCTATGCCAGCGGCGTGATCTGGCGTGTCCTGGGCGTTTGTGACCTTGGCAGCGGCCGGAGTGAATCATTCCTGCATCACGTAGGTATAAAAGCGAATTGATCCGTCCGGTTCGACCTCGCGGTAAAGGCCTTGTATCTCGGCTTCGAAGCCAGGAAACAGGTTGGCGCTCTGTTCGAACATCTTGAGATAGTCCAGCATCGGCTTGGCCCGTCGACCGAGACGTTCGCCTGGGACGATCGTCGCGATCCCCGGTGGATAGACAACAAACAGCGTGGTTGCCACACGGTCCGTGATTGCACTGAGCGGCAGGTAGTCGACTCTGTTGCGCACGAGGCTGCGTGCGGCTTCATGCGGTCGCGCGGCCATCTCAGGTATGTGCTCGGGGGCGAACTGCTGACGCTGGAGTGTGCTGACGTCAGCGTCACGATAGAAGGCGTGCATCTGTGCGCAGAGGTCGCGAAGCCGCATGCCGCCGTACCGTGCGGGCCAACGCAAGACGAACTCCGGGATGACTTCCTCGAGCGGTGCATTGTCGTCGTGGAAGCGCTTAAAAGCAGCAAGAGCGCTAAGCAACGTGCCGGCCTTGCTGGACTCCACACCCGGCGTTAGCAGAAAGAGCAGCGAGTTGAGATCGTTCTTCTCCGCGACGACACGGTTCTCACGGAGATATTGAGCCACAACGGGTGCCGGGATGCCGTGGTCGGCATAGGCGCCCGTTCGCATGTCGAACCCGGGGGTCAGGACGATCAGCTTGTTGGGATCGGTCATGGCGAAATCTGCCGCCACGTGGCTGAAGCCATGCCACGATGCGCCCGGCGCGAAAGCCCAATGCCGGGCGTCGCTGGCGAGGTCGTCGGTGGCAAGGCTCTCCCAGGGTACCTCGCGCTCGCAATCGTCGGGTCCTGATCCCGGAATACTGACAACATCGGGAACGAACGGTTCGAAGAACCAGCGTCGCGTCGGATCGGATTCCTTCTGTTCGTATTCGCGACGAAGCGCGCGCAGCTTTTTGCGCAGCTCTATTCCGAGGCGGATCGTATCGTCCCACAGGATCGTCCCAGAGCGGCCCTTCATCATCTGCGCGCCAACGTCGAGCGATGCGAAGAGGGGATAGAACGGCGACGTCGAGGCATGTTGCAGGAAGCTCTCGTTGAACCGGCGGTGCTCGACCCGCCGGCGCTGGCCCTTGATATGCCGGTCCCTGACATGGATCTGCGAGGCTTGGGAGAAGCTTGCGAGTTGCTTGTGCGTCGACTGCGTCGCGATGATGCCGGGCGAATTCTCCCCGAGGTCTTTTAGTCCCATAGCGAAGCGACCAGCATAGAGCGGGTGGAACTTCATGAAGCCGGCCCAGGCCTCATCGAACAGTACGTAGTCGCAGAGGTGGCCGATCCGGGAAAGGATCATCTCGGCGCTGTAAATGGTCCCGTCATACGTACACTGCTCGATAACCGCGGCCCGAAAGGGCCGTGGCTTCTGCCACGCCTCGGGATCGGTCACATGGGGGTTCAGCCGGATCTTCTCCCGGATCGCCTCCTCGTCCAGCGCCTCGCTGTAGATCGGCCCGATCAGTCCGTAGCAGTTGCGGTCCGTTTCCAGGTAGATGGGAGTGGCGCCGCTGATCAGCAGCGCGCCCAGGTGAGCAGCCTTGTGATTGTTGCGGTCGAACAGGACAAGATCGCCTTCCGCCACCAGGGCGCCCAGCGCTATCTTATTGGATGAGGATGTCCCATTCAGCACGAAATAGGTCTTCTCAGCGCCGAAAATTGCGGCGGCCTCTTTCTGGGCCTTCAGGGCTGGTCCCTCATGCGTGAGAAGGTCGCCGAGTTCGAGAACTGAATTGTCGAGGTCGTCACGGAACACCGCTTCGCCGAGGTGCTCGACGAAGATCCGCCCTATCGGGCTGCGGCTGTAAAAGATCCCGCCGTTATGCCCCGGGCAGGTCCAGAGTTGGTTGCCTTCTTCGGCGTAGTCGACGAGTGCACCGAAGAACGGCGTCTTCAACGTTCCAGCATATTGCTTGAGCCGACTGATCAAGTTTCGCGCGATGAACTCTGGCGTCTCCTCCGAGAGAAAGATGTAGCCGTCGATATAATCAAGTACCTCCACGGGGATGTCCTCGAGCCGCTTGCGGCGGACGAGGATCACGATTGGCATCTCGAGGCCGCGGCGACGCATGAGATTGATCAGCGCCGCAGTCTTCCCCTCGAGGCCGCGTCTGCTCCAGTCGACCACCATGCAGCCGATCGCCGCATCGGTCTGGACAGCCAGCTCGGCGTCTTCGACGCGTCTGGCCTTAACGACCTGGAATCCGTCGTCCTCAATGGCTGCGATGATCTTCTGAAGACGCAGGCCTTCGAGGTCGTCGGGGTTGAAGCCTGGCGCGCAGAGCAGAAAAGTAAAACGCCTGAAGAATTCCATCGCCATGCCATCCTTCGCAAAATCGTCTGGTCGGATCGTTCGATGACAGCCCTGTGACGGACCAGCGTGCTCGCAGGAGCCGGAAGGCTCTGGTATCGTAAAACAACACGCTTCACTCGACACAAACGCAATCAGATGCAGGTGTTATTGACTTCGAAGCCGACCGATCATCACTCTCGGAGACCTTCGCCCTGGACCACGTCACGTGATACGGGTAGCAGGGCGTGCTTTCGGAACCGGGGGTCCCGAGTCACTTCCTCCCCTACCCACGGAGGCAGCTGTAGCGGTTGGTCCGGGTGTTCTAATTCAACTTCAGTGAATACAACCCCGGCGAGTGGCCCCATATAGACATCGACGATCCAGGTCAGGCCGCCGAAAGGCACAGCGTGCCGAATTTTCTCAAGAATAGGGTCTCTGAGACAGAGCGTCTGCAACATTTGCTCAGCATGGGCACGCGGGATTTCATACTCGAACTCTTGTCGGATAATGCCGTTCCTCGGCCCCTTGATTGTAAGCGAGGCCCTGCTGTCAGTCAGACGGACGCGAATCTTTCCCTCTCCGAAACGGGCGATCAGACCGTCCCGCAGATGCTCACTCTTGAGAACGTCACGCCGCCAGGTGTCGTTTGCGACGAGAAATTTCCTCTCGATTTCAAGGTTGATCAGTCCAGTGCCCTCTCTCAGCGGAAGATCAAGTGAGAGCGGCGAGTGCGACGGCGTCGTCGTGGCGGAGCAGGTCGCGGCGGAAGGAGCGGCAGGTACTGGTTTTGCGTCGGTCACGGCGTCATCTCTCTGGCGATGAGGTCGGCGAAGACGGCGTCACCTACCCGTCCGCGCGCCGGGCGCAGCGAGTGCGCGGCATCCATCCGGCCTGACATCGCCCTGTCACGGGCCTGAGTGCTCCATAATCTACCGTAGCAGGTCGCTGCTGTGGAGTGCGAAGGTGCGCTGGCCGGTGGCGTGCGCCACCCGCTAGCGCGTCGCGAGGAGAGTGGAGATGCACCTCTCGGTCGGGCCGAGACAGTGCCTCACGTCGTCGGAATGACACCGAGCCGCTTTACTTGCGTGCGTGCCGAACCCCCCGCCGGGCCGCATCCGGTCAGATCCAACTCAGTTCGAGAGTTATTCATCCACTATCTGGCCTGGACGTGATGCCCAGTGGCCTGAGACTGGACATTGTGTTTGCTGGTCGGAGCGGCGGGATTTGAACCCACGACCCCCAGTCCCCCAGACTGATGCGCTACCAGGCTGCGCTACGCTCCGACCGTAGGGGATGCACCGCGAACCACGGGTCGAGGACCATATCCGCATCGGCACAGCCTGGCAAACCGCCTGCAAAACGGACAAGCGACGGCGCCGCCATCCGCACGAGCGAGGTCGGAAGGCCGATTTTCCTCGCTGACGACTTGCAGGGAACTGAGTGGCGCCGCGCCGCACTGCGCTTACGGTGGACTGGTAGCGGAACTGCATGCCCCCGATCGGCCCGCGGTGCCGCGGCCGAGGGTCAACAAAAACGCATCAGGCCGGTGAGCAGGGCGGCGGTGAGATCGAGGCCCGTCGCCGGCTTCCCGCCTGAGTCTTCGCCCAGCCTGAGCCCCCGATTCCTTGGGCCCACGATAGATCATCCCTCGTCGTCCTGTGCGCCACAGCCGCCATAACAGGGGTCCTCGCGCTCAGCGTCGGTTTCACTCCTGGCTGAGGCGACCCTGCCTTGGCCCGGCAGGCAAGTGTCGCAACGGTGTGTCGACGCAGGTTTTTGTGTGTCCATTCGCGACGGTGGTCAGCGTGATCCGGCGGACGTCCGCCGGCGACAGGGGGCCGAACGGGGCGGCTCATTCCGCCTCGCTTTCGCGATACTCCGGCACGTTAAAGTAGACCCACACAAAATTTGCCACCAGCAATCCCGTGGTCATGATGAACACCCAACGCAGTCCAAGCGACGCTGCGATCAGCCCTCCCACCAGCGGTCCTAGCGAATTGCCGAGGAACGTCGCCGACGCCGACATGCCATAGATCAGGCCGCGCTCTGAGCGTGCCACCATCCGGCCGATCAGCGCGTTTGCTGCCGGCAGGATCCCGCCAATGAACAGGCCCACGGCAAAGCGCTCGACTGCGAAGTGCCAGTAGCGGAAGGAAAAACCCTGCGGCAGGCTGGTCAGCGTCGCGCCAAGCAGACAGATCAACAGCACGCGGCGATAGCCGATCTGATCGCTCCGTCTGCCCAGCAGTGGCACCGCGATCATGCCGGCCAGTCCGGTAACCGAGAATGCGATGCCACCGAGTGTCGCGATATCCGGTCGCGGTCCAGTCAGCTCCCGCACGAACAGCGTCACCACCGGCTGCACGGTGCGGGTGGCGAACTGCGCCATCAACAGAACAAAGAACAACGGCATGATCCCCGACGCGCGGAGCAACTGGCGCATCGTGCTCCAGGCAGAGGTTTTGCGTGTCTCTGCCTGAGGCCGCACGAATTCTTCATGCACGCCCAGCCATACCAGGGCCAGCGATGCGAAGCAGATTGCCGACGTGCAGTAGAACGGAATGCGATAGCTGTGCGTCACGTCGGCGAGCACACCCCCGATCACCGGCCCGATCAGCGATCCAACCAGTTGTCCGGCTGACAGCAGGCCAAACGAATATCCGAGGCGGCCTTCCGGCACCTGGCTTGCAACCAGCGCCATCGCCGTGGAGGAGAACCCGGCGAACACGCCCATCAATCCGCGCGCGGCAAGGCATTGCCAAACATTCTGCGACAGACCCATCAACGCGGTGAAGATGGCAAGGGCGCAGCTCGAGCGCAGCAGCATCAGCTTGCGCCCGTGTCGATCGGCAAGCCGGCCCCAGAGCGGCGAGGCGAACACGGCCACGAAGGACGTGGATCCCGCGAGGATGCCGGACCAGGTGTCGATAGCGGCCTCGTCCTGCACGCCAAGCACCGGCAGGAATAATGGCATGATGGGCGTCAGGAAGCTGAATGACATGGTCATGGTGAACTGGATACCGACCATGGCCCACAACGTGCGGCGCCAGTTTCCGGCGTGGAGAGCGGGTTGAATGTCGTCCGGTGTGGCGGTGCAGTCGGTTGCGGTGTCGGTCATCGTGTCAGCACGGTGGCATGATCCCGTGGTCATTGCGAGATGCGGTGCGCGTCACCGTCATTGCGAAGAGCGGAGCGACGACGCAATCTGCCACCGGAAATTGCTTCTTCCTGTCGGCACTGAAATAAACTGAATCGGAGGAACCGCCATGCCGGTCGAACGCATGCTGACCGAGGAAACGCCCGTTGCTGACCTGGTGGGCCGGGTGCTGGCCGAAGCGGGTATCGAATACGTGTTCGGCATCTCCGGCGGCCACACAGGCCGCATCGTCGGTGGATTGCGCAAGATCCAGAACTCGCTGCGCATGGTAATGGTGCGCGAGGAATCGCTCGCCGGCGTCATGGCGGAGGTTTACGGCCGGTTGACGCGTCGGCCTGGCGTACTGATCGGGCAGGGGCCGTGGGTGTTGGGCAATGGCATGATCGGCACCATCGAGGCGTTTCTTTCCAGCTCGCCGATGCTGCTGCTGACAGACTTCTCTGACGCATCGCGCCTGCAACTTCACGCGCCGTATCAGCAGGCGACCGGCGACTATGGAAGCTGGGATGCGCGGCGCGCGTTCTCCGGCGTGACCAAGCAGGTGATGCAGGCGACCGATCCGGGCAGCGCCGTGCAGGCGACGCAGCTTGCGATCAAGCATGCGGTGTCCGGTCAGGCAGGACCGGTCGCCGTCTTGTTCAGCCAGGATTCACTGTCGGGCACGATGGGGCCGGATTCCGTGCCGACGCTTTATCCAACGCGGCACTATCTACCGCCGCTGCCGCCACCAGCAGATACCGCGCGCGTTGCGGCCGCCGTCGATGCGCTGCTGGCGGCGCGCAAGCCGGTGATCATTGCCGGCAACGGTGTTCGCATCGCGCAGGCATACGACGACTTGCGCCTGTTGGCGGAAACCGCCGGTCTGCCAGTTGGCACCACCGCGGCAGGCAAGGGCTGCTTCGCGGAGGTGAATCCGTTGGCGCTCGGCGTGTTCGGTACGTTCGGCACCGGTGCGGCGAACGCGACAGTCGCCGAAGCCGATCTGGTGCTGGCAATCGGCACCAAGCTCGGCCCCTCCGATACCGCCTGGGAAAACCGCAAACTGCTCGATCCGGCGCGGCAGACCTTCATCCAGGTCGACATCGAGCCGCGCAACGCGTCGTGGACCTTCCCGTCAGAACATGTGCTGCTGGGCGACGCCGCCATCGTGTTGCGGCAGTTGATCGACGGGGTCGGCACGCGCGGGACGGGACGGCGCACCGAGGCGGAACATCGTGTTGCCGCCTGGCGCAAGCAGCACGGGTATTTTGACGCACCCGAATATCATGCCGACGAGCAACCGATCCTGCCACAACGGGTGATCGGTGAGCTCATGCGCAACCTGCCGGACAACGCGATCGTCACCTGCGATGCGGGCGAGAACCGCATCATGATGACGCACTGGTATCAGACGAAACGCGCGGGCGGCTTCCTGCAAGCGGCTGGCTCCGGTCCGATGGGATTTGCGATTCCGGCGGCACTCGGAGCGAAGCTGGTGCATCCGGACCGGCCGATCGTCGCTGTTTGCGGCGACGGCGGCTTCGCGATGACCATGAACGGATTGATGAGCGCGTTGGAACAAGACATTCCCATCACGGTGGTCGTCTTCAACAACAATGCGCTGGGTTG
>JASHQG010000740.1 GCA_030037665.1 Acetobacteraceae bacterium | reverse complement strand
GGCAAGGTCGATACGCCGCCGATGCGGCCGGAGTTGCGGCATTTCATCGACTGGATGGCGTCCTACACACTGGCAACGCCGGGCGAAGTGATGGCGATGGCGCTGCGCGTTATGCCCGCACCACGGGCGCCGGCGCATGGCTGGCGTCCGCCCGAACGTCTGCCGGAGGCCGCGCGACTGAGCGATGGGCGACGGCGGGTGCTCGATGTGCTGAGCGATGGAGCGCCGCGCGGCACGAGCGAACTGGCGCGAGAGGCCCGGGTCGGTGCGGGGGTGATTCGCGCTATGGCCGAGACCGGCCTCCTGGTGCCCGCTCAGCTGGCAGAAGCATCCCCGTTCGCGGCGCCGGACCCGGAGTACCCGAGCCGGGCGTTGTCGGCGGATCAACAGGTCGCGGCTCTCACGCTCAGGCACGCAGTTGCGAGCCGCGCGTTTGCCGTCACGCTGCTCGATGGCGTGACCGGATCCGGAAAGACCGAAGTCTATTTGGAAGCGGTTGCAGAGGCACTCCGCCAGGGACGCCAGGCGCTGGTGCTGCTGCCGGAGATCGCGCTCTCCTCGCAATGGCTGGAGCGATTTGCCCACCGGTTCGGGGTGGCGCCGGCAGTATGGCATTCCGATCTGACCTCTCGGGTGCGACGCGTCACCTGGCGTGCGGTGGCCCAGGGCAAGGCGCCCGTCGTCGTCGGCGCGCGCTCGGCTTTATTCCTGCCGTTCCCCGATCTCGGCCTGATCGTGATCGACGAAGAGCATGAGACGGCGTTCAAGCAGGAGGAGGGCGTCGTCTATCACGCACGCGACATGGCTGTGGTGCGGGCGCGGTTCTGCGCGGCTCCGGCTGTCCTGGTGTCGGCCACGCCGAGCTTGGAAACGGTGGCGAACGTCGAGGCCGGCCGCTACGCCCGCATCACGCTGCCGACGCGGCATGGCGGGGCGGTCCTGCCGCGGGTGGCAGCGATCGACCTCCGCGAGACGCCGCCGGCGCGTGGGCATTTTCTCTCGCCGCCGCTGATCGAGGCGGTGCGCGAGACGCTGGCGCGCCAGGAGCAGGCGATGTTGTTCCTGAACCGGCGGGGTTACGCGCCGCTCACTCTCTGTCGCCGTTGCGGGCTGCGCATCGAGTGCCCGAACTGCACCGCGTGGATGGTGGAGCACCGCGCACGCCGCGAGCTGCAATGCCATCATTGCGGGCACGCGATCCCGATCCCTGCGGAATGCCCGGCGTGCGGCGCCGCCAACACGCTGACGCCCGTGGGTCCCGGCGTCGAGCGCATCACCGAGGAAGCCGCGGAACTGTTCCCCGCCGCCCGCCGTCTGGTGATGGCGAGCGACACCATGCCAGGTCCGCACGCAGCGGCCGCGGCGTCGCGTGCCATTGCCGCCCGCGAGGTCGATCTGATCATCGGCACGCAGATCGTCGACAAAGGCTGGCATTTTCCGCACCTGACTCTGGTCGGCGTGGTCGATGCGGACCTCGGCCTGGCCGGCGGCGACCTGCGCGCGGCGGAACGCACGGTGCAGCTGTTGCATCAGGTCGCCGGCCGTGCCGGCCGTGCCGAGGCGCCGGGACATGTCCTGCTGCAGACGTTTTCGCCGCAGCACCCGGTCATGCAGGCGCTGGTCTCGGGCGATCTGGCGCAATTCATGGCCAGCGAGGCGGCGCAGCGCCGGCCCGGCCACTGGCCGCCTTACGGTCGGCTCGCCGCGCTGATCGTCAGTGCCGATTCACCGGCAGCAGCGGATATGTTGGCGCGCGATCTCGGCCGCGCAGCGCCGCGTGGGGACGGCGTGGAAGTACTGGGCCCCGCGCCGGCGCCGCTTGCGATTCTGCGCGGCCGGTACCGGCGACGGCTCCTCCTCAAGACACGGCGCGACGTCGCGGTGCAACCGATCCTGCGTGACTGGTTGGCGAAGGTGCCGCTCTCGCGGGGCGGGCGGATCGAGGTCGATGTCGACCCGGTGTCGTTTCTGTAACCCGCCGGAGGCTGACGCAGGTCCGCGGTCCCTGGTGGCTTTCCGCGGTCGCGCGGGCTCGAGAACTATCCGACCAGCGCACACGAATTCGCGCCGCGAAACCGCGCGCGCCAACTCCCGCGACGATACCCACGACGCAGGCTCCACAACCCGCAGCGGCCAGCCCGGATCTCCATGACGGCGCCTGCCAGGGGTCGACGCTCACGACGGAACAGCCTTCAAAACCTTCGATGTCGTGCGTGACCACGCTTGCGCCGTTTGCCCGGGCGAGCGCCGCTCTCATGAGGTCGAGCGGCGCAGTCGAACGGCCGGCGCCGATCCTGGATGAGGGGTAGGGTTGCGCTCGGCCGGAACGCCCGTGCCTCCACGATCTCTACCTGTCGGTTACGTTCTCGCGTGCCCATGACCGTTACCCGAAGGTTCCGGCTGACCTGATTGGGAGGAAGAGGACGCCGCCGATCATCGACGCACGCGACGCGCGGACACTGCGGGGATGGTCTTCGGATCGCGCAGACACTCTTGCCGACCGGCAGCCGTCGCTGGGGTCAAAGCAAAACGGGCGCGGCAGACACGGCGCGGCGCGTGCGCGCCACGAAGCGGCCGCCGACGCAGGAACAGGAACATCTCAGGCGAGACCGTCGTGCCCGAGTGCGAGAAACTTCTCGCGCCGCCGGGCTTTCCGGGTCGGGCCGTCCAGCCCGAGAAGGGGCGCGAGCAATTCCATCATCGCTTCTCCCACGGCGCGAATTGTCGCCTGCGGGTCTCGGTGCGCGCCGCCGAGCGGCTCCGCCACGACGCGATCAACGAGGTGCAGGCGCTGCAGGTCGTCGGCCGTGAGCCGCAGTGCGTCGGCGGCGGCCGGTGCCTGGGCCGCGTCGCGCCACAGGATCGAGGCGCAGCCTTCCGGCGAGATCACTGAATAGATCGCGTGTTCCAGCATCAACACGCCGTCGCCGGCGGCCAGGGCAACCGCGCCGCCGGAGCCGCCCTCGCCAATGATCGCGGCGATCAGGGGGACCGGTGCTTCCAGGCAGGCCGCGATCGAGCGTGCGATCGCTTCGGCCTGGCCGCGTTCCTCAGCATCGATGCCGGGAAACGCGCCGGAGGTATCGACGAAGCTGAGGATGGGGAGGCCGAACCGGCCGGCCATCTCGATCAGGCGACGCGCCTTACGATAACCCTCGGGCCGCGCCATCCCGAAATTGTGGGCGACACGGGTATCGGTGTCGGACCCTTTCTCGGTGCCGATCACCATCACCGAGCGGCCGTGAAAGCGGCCGAGGCCGCCCAGAACGGCGGCATCGTCGGCGAAGGCGCGGTCTCCGGCGAGCGGCGTGAAGTCGCTGATCAACCCCGTGATGTAGTCGGAGGCGTGCGGGCGTTCCGGGTGGCGGGCAACCTGGGTCTTCTGCCACGTGGTAAGCTTGGCGTACGTGGCACGGAGCTGCCGCTCGGCGGCTGCGCTCAGCCGTCCGACCTCATCAGCGATGTTGATGCCTCCGGGCTCGCTGAGGCGGCGAAGCTCGTCGATCTTACCCTCGAGCTCGGCGATCGGCTTCTCGAAGTCGAGGAAGTGGCGCATCGCCGCGGCTTAGCACAGCTAAGCGATCAGCAAACCTCTCTCACTCTGGCGATGGCGCAGAGACCCACAGCGAGGCGTGTGCGAGGGATGTGGTTTTGCCTGTTGCACAGCGACGCGCCGGGTCGCCGCGCCGGCTCGCGCGCGAGGGCGGGCGAGGCTCAGCTTCCTGGCTCTGGTGCCGGAATCGGTTGCTCTGCCATTTGTCGGAACGCGTCGCGCGCCAGACGGAGTGGGATCGACGGACGGCTCTGCGGTTCCAGCACCAAGAAGACGAATGAACGGCCGGTCACCGTGTACTCCTGCCCGCTCTCGGTCCGGGATGCGCCGTGCAGCGTGGGTGCGTTGGTGTCCAGAAAGCAGCGCCAGACCGTGCCGCCGGCGACCTCGGGAAGAGAGAACTTCACCACGTCATGGTGTGCGTTCAGCACCAAGAGCCCTGTCGCATCCATCGCCGGCCGCTTGATGCCGGTGGCCTGTGCCCGGCCGTCGATCAGCATGCCGAAGCAGCGGGCGTTCGTATCCGCCCACTGCTCGTCCGTCATGTCGGTTGCAGCCGGCGTCAGCCAGCGCACGTCTTTCACGTCGAATTCGGGATTGTACTCGCCCGTCAGGAACCGCGAGCGGCGCAGGATGGGGAATGACCGGCGCAGCGCGATCAGTCTGCGGACGAATTCGGCGAGTTCGAGGCCACCCTCGCCAATGTCCCAGTTCACCCAGCTGATCTCATTGTCCTGGCAATAGGCGTTGTTGTTGCCGTGCTGGGTGCGGCCGAACTCATCGCCAGCCAGCAGCATGGGTGTGCCCTGCGACAGCAGGAGCGTCCCCAGCATATTGCGTTTCTGCCGCTCGCGCAGAGCGACGATGTCGGGATCGTCGGTGGGCCCTTCGTGACCATGATTCCATGACAGGTTGTCGGCATGGCCGTCGCGATTGTCTTCGCCGTTCTGCTCGTTGTGT
>JASHQG010000076.1 GCA_030037665.1 Acetobacteraceae bacterium | reverse complement strand
CCGAATCAGCTCAAGATCATCGCCGCCGCCATCATCGGCGACATGCTGGAATTCTTTGACGATTTCCTGATCGGTTTCGTGCTGGCCTTCATCATCAGACCCTGGCACCTGACCTTTGGCCAATCGGCCATCATCCTGCTGTCCTCCGGTGTCGGTCCCGTCCTGGGTGCGTTCGTCTGGGGTCGCATCGCCGACGTAATCGGCCGGCGACGCGTGTTCCTCGCCACCGTGATCAACTTCTCCGTCGCCACCGGTATCCTGGCATTCACGCCGGATCACGGCTGGATCTTCCTCTCGATCTTCCGCTTTTTCGTGGGCTTCGGCATTGGCGCCCTGTACTGCGTCGACCTGCATTTGTTGCAGGAATTCGTGCCAACGCGCCGGCGCGGCTTCATCGGCGGCATCGTCACCGCGTTCATCCCGTTCGGCGTGATGATCGCCTCCGCGCTCGGCGCGTTCCTGGCACCCGAGATCGGCTGGCGTGGCCTGTTTCTCGTCGGCCTCGCGCCCGCCTTGTTCACGCTGGTGATCCGCGCGTGGGTGCCGGAATCGCCGCACTGGCTCATTGCACAGGGGCGGCCGGAGGAGGCGCGCCGCTCGCTCGCCTGGGCGTTGCAGGTGGCGCCGCAATCGCTACCGCTGCCAACAGCCTCGGAAACCCCGCAGCGCAGCCGCTGGAGCGACCTGTTTCGCTACCCCGCAGCCTCGCCGTCTCCTGGCTGGCAAGCATCGGCGCCCAGACCGCGGGATATGGCATCATCCTGTGGGGACCGACCTTGTTCGTGCTGCAGCTCGGCGTCACGCCGGCCTATGCCGCCGATCTGTTCATCGACATCACCGCCGCCGGCATCCTCGGCCGTATCTCGTTCTCTGTGCTCTCGGAGGTAATCGGCCGACGCAGCGCCGGCATGCTGTGTGGTTTCGGCGGCGCGGCGTGCGTCGCCGCAGCCGGGATACTGCACGACGCCATGCTGGGCAGCGTGTCGCTGTTCTGGCTGTTCATCGTGCTCGGTGATTTCTTCTACGACGGCGGCTTCGCTGTCATAGGCCCTTACATGGCCGAGGTCTGGCCGACGAACCTGCGTGCCACTGGCATGGGGTCGGCCTATGGCTTCGGCGGCATCGGCAAGATCGTCGGGCCGCTGGGCTTGGCGCTGATCGTCGATTCGGCCAATGTCGTAAAGCCCGATGTGACGGTCGCGGCGATCCCGAGCACCTTCCTGTTCCTCGCAGCCTGGCTCGTGCTGTGCGGTCTGGCTTTCCTGCTGTTCGGCTTCGAGACGCGCAACCGCTCACTGGCGGCACTGGACGAGGATTAGACGACGGCTACGCGACCCGCGCCGGTCGCCGCCAGAGCGGGGGTGCACAAGTGATGGATGCCACTGTCAGCGACGATGCCGACTTCATCGCGCGAGCCCGCGCACTGACGCCGGTCATCGCCGCGCTGTCCGACGAGATCGAGCATCGCCGCGAGCTGCCGCCAGACCTGCTGCAGACCCTGCGCGACGGCCGCTTCTTCCGTATGCTGCAGCCGCGCTCGATTGGCGGCGCCGAACTGCGCCCGACCTCGTTCGCCCAGGTGACGGAGGCGATCGCCATGGGCGACGCATCGGCCGCGTGGTGCGTGTGCCAGAATAACGGGTGCTCCATGTCGGCCGCCTATCTCGCGCCGAGCGTCGCACGCGAGATTTTCGGCCCGGCCACAGGCATCCTCGCCTGGGGTCCGCCCGGCGCGCCATACGAGGCACAGCCGGTCCGTGGCGGCTACCGGATCAGCGGCACGTGGCGCTTCGCGAGCGGCAGCCATCACGCGACGTGGCTTGGCGCACACATGAAGATCGCGGGCACCGGCGGCAAGGTCCGCACGATGCTGTTCCCCAAGTCGAGCGTGCAGATGCGTGATATCTGGCACGTCGTCGGCCTGCGCGGCACCGGCAGCGACGAGTACGTGGTCGACAACCTGTTCGTGCCACAGGACCACACCATGGCCCGCGACACCGCCGCCGAGCGGCGCGAGGACGGATTGCTCTATCGGTTCACCAGCAGCCAGCTCTATTCATGCGGCTTCGCCGGCGTCGCGATGGGCATCGCGCGCGCCACCATCAACGCCTTCCTCGACCTGCCCGCCAACAAGGTGTCACGCGGCGCGTCCAAACCGCTGCGTGAGAACAACGTGGTGCAGTCGCAGATGGCGCAGTGCGAGGCGAAGCTGCGTTCAGCCCGCGCCTTCCTGCACACGACCTGGGACGCTGCCTTCCAGCACGTCGAGGAAACCGGCGCGCAGACCGCCGAGAACCGCGCGATGATCCGTCTCGCCTCCACCTGGGCCATCCAGTCGTCGCGCGACGTGGTCAGCACGCTGTATCATGCCGCCGGATCGATCGCGATCTTCGAGGACCACCCGTTCGAGCGCCGCCTGCGCGACATCCACACCGTCGCGCAGCAGTCGCAGGGACGGCAGTTGCATTACGAGACGGTCGGACAGATCCTTCTCGGTATGGAGCCGGAAAACCTGTTCTGAACGGAGGAAGAACAATGCCTGCGCAATCGCTGAACCACTACACGATCAAGGCGCGCGACATGGAGGCGACGAAGAACTTCTACGTCAACGTCGTCGGCCTGACCGTCGGCGACCGCCCGCCGCTGACCTTCCCTGGTTATTGGCTGTACTGTGGCGGCGTGCCGACCGTGCACCTCCTGGGTTATCAGGAGGGCGAGACGGTGATCGCGGATGGCCCCTCCTATCCGGCCAAGACCGGGCGGCTCGACCACATTGCGTTCTCCTGTGTCGATCTCAAGGGCATGAAGGCGAATTTGAAGCACCGGGGGATCAAGTACGACGAGCGTGTCCTGCCGCGGCTGAACATGACACAGCTGTTCTACTACGATCCGGACGGGATCGCGGTCGAGTGCAACTTCGGGGCGGAAGAGACAGAGCGGACGGCAGCGTAACCGGGCGAACACCCCGCCCACGGCAGCTCGAGAGGTCGAGGCGCAGAAAGCGGCCGCGGCGAGGGGCCATGAGAGGGAGGTCCCTCGACCCGGCTGTCACGTGTCCCGGCCGTGCCCGCGTTGCCGGCGCGTTGAACTACGCCCGCTTCCTGGACTTCTCCCCGTACTTCATTCCCTCCAGTTTCAGGCCATCCGGATCGAGGAAGAACACGGCGTAATAATCTTCGTAATATTCCCCCGCCGGATCGACGATCGTCGCCTTCAGCTCATCGCGCAGGAATTCCTGCAGCGCATCCACGTCCTTCCGGCTACGCAACTGGAACGCGTAGTGGTGGAATCCGACGTCCCCGATCCGATAGGGACGCTGCCTGGCCGCCGCATCTGCCGGACCGATCCAGAACCGCGTCTTGCCGTTGGTCCAGCCGATCGCGTCGTCGTACTCATCGGAAATCTCGAAGCCAAGGAACAAAAACAGTTTGCCGTAAAACGCTTTGGATTTTTCGTAGTCGCTGACCCGAATGACCAGGTGATCGATGCCGACGACACGTACCATGATGCGGCCTCCCATGCAGTTGTCGCGAGGGCCATAACACCGCTGCGACAAGGCGAGGCGGTCGGGTGGTGTCCCGCTGCTGATCCGTGGCAGACGGCGTTTGACCCCGACTCCCGTGGTGCTCCGCGCCGTAACCTCTTCCGCGTCCAGCGCAGGAGAGGTCCGTTCCTGCGGCCGCCTACCGCAGACTTGCGTTCAGCTTCTCGAGCACCGCCGCACCGGGGACCAGAGCCGCTTCGTCAAGTTCGTTCAGCGGCGTCATCACCGTGTTCATGTGTTTGTGCATGTCGCGCGGATCGGGATCAACATACAGCAGCCCGGTCACGATCTCGC
>JASHQG010000739.1 GCA_030037665.1 Acetobacteraceae bacterium | reverse complement strand
GTGCCGCGGCGCTCTGCGACGGACGCCTTCACGCGGCACTCTTCCTCGCCCCCGAGCCGTCCGGACTGCCGCAACCCGAGGCCTTTGTCCGGTTGCTCGGCAGCGTCATTCCAGAGCACGCGCGCGCGACCCTACTCGCTGGCCGTGCCGCGGTTCCTGGCGACGCCGGGCTGCGTGTCTGCGCCTGTTTCGGCGTGGCCCGCGACGCGGTGCGACATGCCGTTGTCACACACCGTCTGGACTCCATCGCCGCGATCGGCCGCCACCTGCGAGCCGGCACCAATTGCGGCTCCTGCATCCCCGAGCTCGAGGAAATCCTGCGCGATGTCCGCGTCTCCGCCTGACCAGCCCAGGCGCGCGAGGCCAACCCGTCAACCGCCTCCCGGCGCGGAGGGAGACGGCCATATGGACTCGCTGAAACCCGCCGCTGTCGTCGCTGACATGGTGGCATCGGGCATGACCAAAACCGTACCGGGTCCGTTCGAGCTGCGGCTTGGGGGCGGCTTGTCCAGGTTCTTGCTTCGTCTCGCCACCAGCTTAGCGATCGGCGCCCCAATACAGAGCGGCCGGCCCATCGTCGGCGCACTAATCTCCCGCGTCGGCTCCGTGATGATCGTTTTGCTCGGCCTGCAACCAATCAACGGCAGCTTCGCCCGGTTGCCGCTGGTACTGCTGCGCGGCAGCGCCAGTCCAGGCGCCCTGCCGGTCAGCAGGCGCGGGGAATTCGCTGGCAACCTGATCGGCAGCATTGTGAAGGCGGCGTTGCTGGGGATCGCCCTCGCCATAGCCGGCCAGGTCGAACCCGCCGGTGGCGCCGATTGGGTCTGCAACGAAATCCCCCTTGCTCTCGGCAACATTCTCGGCGGGCTGTTGATCGCCGGCATCGCCCTCTACGTCACCTTCGGCCGCTTCGCGGCACCACTGTTCGCCGTGCTGGCGCCAGGCGCGGAGTGAGGGGTCATGTCAGACCAGCCCTTCAGCGCAGAGCAACAAGAGTATCTGAAAGGCTTCATGGCAGGGGTCGAAGCGCGCCGCGGCGCGCTCGGCCTGCCGGCCTCGCCCGTGGCCGCGCCCGCCGCAGTGGACCCCGCCGACATCAACCGTGCCGCGCAAGACCGAACTGTCGCCGCCGGCGGCACGTTGACGCCGGAGGAGGAGGCAAAGCGCAAGAAGCACCCGCTGGACCGCTTCGACGAGATCAGTGCCACCGCGGCGGAAGGAAAATTCCCGCGCGGCATCGAGGTGTTTCTGGCCAAGTTCCACGGACTTTTCTATGTCGCTCCGGCGCAAGATGCGTTCATGTGCCGCCTGCGCATTCCCGGTGGCATCCTGAATGCACATCAGGTGCGCGGCGTTGCGTCGATCGCCGACGATCTCGCCGGCAGCTATGCCGACATCACCACCCGCGCCAATCTCCAGCTTCGCGACATTCCCGCGCAGAACGCGCCCGAAATCCTGTTGCGACTGGCCGAGATCGGTCTGACCTCGCGTGGTGCAGGTGCCGACAACATTCGCAACATCACCGGCAGCCCAACCGCCGGCATCGATCCGCAGGAACTGATTGACACGCGGCCGTATTGCCGTGCCGTGCATCATTTCATTCTGCACCACCGCGAACTCTACGGCCTGCCGCGAAAATTCAATATCGCCTTCGATGGCGGCGGACGCGTGGCCGTCCTCGAAGACACCAACGACATCGCGCTGTCCGCGGTACAGGTGGCAGAGGGCTTCGGCGTCGCTCCGGGTGTGTATTTCCGCCTCGGATTGGGCGGCATCACCGGCCATCGCGACTTTGCTCGCTCCGCCGGAGTGGTCGTGCCGCCGGACGATGCGGTCCGCGTCTGCAATGCCGTGGTGCGCGTTTTCATCGCCCATGGCGACCGCACCGATCGCACCAAGGCGCGGCTGAAATACGTGCTGGACCGCATGGGCTTGGCCGGCTTCCTGGGGGAGGTCGAAAAGGAACTCGGCGCACCACTGCGTCATATCGATGAGGCGGCGATACTGCCGCGGCCAGCGCAGGACAAGCACGGCCATATCGGCGTGCATGCGCAGAAGCAGGCGGGGTTGAATTATGTCGGTCTCGTCTGCCCGGTTGGACGCCTGAGCAGCGATCGCCTGCGCGGGCTCGCGGCGATTGCAGAGCAATACGGGACCGGCACGTTGCGCCTGACCGTGTGGCAGAACCTGCTGATTTCGGACATTCCCGACGCGAAACTGGAAGCGGCTCTGGGCGCCGTCACTGCGCTCGGCCTGGATTGGCGCGCGAGCAAACTGCGTGGCGGGCTGGTGGCATGTACCGGCAATGCCGGCTGCAAGTTCTCGGCCTCCGACACCAAGCGCCATGCGGCCGCGCTGGTGGACTGGCTGGAGCAGCGCATCGGCATCGATCAGCCGATCAACATTCACCTCACCGGCTGCCCTCATTCCTGCGCGCAGCATTACATCGCCGATATTGGCTTGCTTGCCACCAAAATCGAACGTGGCGACGAGATGATCGAAGGCTACGACCTGCTGGTCGGCGGTGGTGCTGGCGCGGAACAAAAACTCGGACGGCTGGTACGCCCGAAAGTCGCATTCGAGGACCTGCCGCCGATGATCTTGTCGGTGCTGCACGCCTGGCAGCGGAACCGGGCCGCGCCGGACGAAACTTTCCAGTCTTTTACAGCGCGGCTCTCGGATGGCGAACTGTCCGGGCTGTGCGGGCGCGTGCTGGAGACTGCGTGATGAACGCCGGCTCTCACCCTTCGGCACCGATCCCGCTGATCCCGGAAAACGCTCCGTTCTCGCCGTTGCAGCGCGCGTGGCTGAATGGATTCCTCACCGGCCTGTACGGTGGCGCGAATTCCGGCGCCAAATTCGACGCAGGTGGTGGCGGCATGTCAGTCGGCGCGCCGCTGGCCGCCGAGGACCCGGGGGACTTTCCCTGGCACGACCCCACCATGGACCTGAACGAGCGAATGTCCCTCGCCGAAGGCCGGCCGCTGCAACACCGGCTCATGGCGGCCATGGGGCAGCTCGATTGCGGCCAATGCGGCTATCAATGCCACAGTTACGCCGCAGCCCTCGCCGAAGGGCGCGAAGCTTCCACCGCGCTCTGCGTCCCCGGCGCAAAACCGACTGCGCGGCTGCTGAAGCAATTGCTGGCGGGCGTGCCGGCTGTCGTCGGCAAGTCCCCCGTCCCGTGCGCAGCGACATCAGCCACGCCGACAAAACCCGCCCTGTGCGCCGTGCGCGTGCTATCCGCCGAAAAGCTAAGCAAAGCCGGATCGACGAAGGACGTACGCCACGTCGTCATCGACTTGGTTGACTCCCGGTTGACCTATGAACCGGGCGATTCGATCGGCCTCGTTATCCCAAACGATCCCGCTCTGGTCGAAGCGACGCTGGCCGTGCTCGGCGCAACCGGTGGCGAACGGGTCCGGTGTCCCGACGGCATCACGCGTTCGATCCGCGCGGCATTCGCCGCCATGCTGGACATCGCACGCCCGCTCGATCGCACCACTGATCTGCTCGCCATGAGCGCCCGCCATCCGCGCCACGCCGAGGCGTTGCGCAAGCTCTCCGAGGGCGCGGACCGCGCCGAGCCGGCAGATGCCGATTTGCTCGACTTGCTCGAGGCATTCCCGTCCGCGCGTCCAAGTCTGGCCGACCTTGCGGCATCCCTGCCCGCGCTGCGGCCGCGGCTCTATTCCATCGCCTCGTCGCCGCTGGCTTCGCCAAGGCAGGTGCATCTGTGCATGGCGGTCGTGCGCGACAATCGGCGCGGGCGGGTGCGCAACGGCGTCGCAAGCGGCTTCCTCGCTGACCGCGCCGTCGCTGCCGGCCCGATCGAGGCATACATCCAGACCAGCCATTTCCGCCTGCCGAAGGACCCTGCCGTGCCGGTGATCATGGTCGGACCCGGCACCGGCATTGCACCATTCCGTGCCTTCCTGGCCCATCGCGCCACCAACACCCTGCGCGGGCGCACCTGGCTGTTCTTTGGCGATCGCAACCACGCCACCGACTTCCTCTACCAGGCGGAACTCAACGCGTGGCGAAAGGACGGAACGCTGTCCCGACTGGACGCCGCGTTCTCGCGCGACCAGGGCCGGAAAATCTACGTACAGGATCGCATAGCGGAGAACGCGACGGATCTGTGGCGGTGGCTGCAGGACGGCGCGCATTTTTATGTTTGCGGCGATGCCACGCGCATGGCGAAGGACGTCGATACCGCACTGCGCCGCGTGGCAATGACCGAAGGGCGGTTGAACGAGGTGCAGGCGCGCGACTGGATCGTCGCGCTGGCCCGCCAGGGACGGTATCTGCGTGATGTATATTGACCAGAAACACGCTGCCGGACGCGGCATCGTATTCCTGGTCGGCGCCGGGCCGGGCGCTGCCGATCTGCTCACGCTGCGCGCCGCGCGCCTGCTGGGCGAAGCCGATGTCATCGTGCACGACCGGCTGGTGAGCGTCGATGTGCTCTCGATCGCCCGGCCGGAGGCCGAGCGCATTTATGTCGGCAAGGCACGCGCAAATCACTGCATGCCGCAAGAGGCGATCAATGCGCTGTTGATCCGCCTCGCACATGCGGGCAAACGCGTTGTCCGGCTGAAAGGCGGTGACCCGCTAATCTTTGGCCGCGGCGGCGAGGAAGCCGAGGCGCTGCAAGCCGCCGGCGTGCGCTGCGAGATCGTGCCAGGCATCACCGCGGCCCTGGCCTGCGCGGCCGATGCCGGCATTCCGTTAACGTACCGTAGCGAGAGCAGATCGGTGACGCTGGCGACCGGGCATACCAAGGACGGCACGCTGGATCTGGACTTCCCAGCCTTGGCGCGGCCGGGTGCCACGCTCGCAATCTACATGGGCATTCGCACCCTGCC
>JASHQG010000738.1 GCA_030037665.1 Acetobacteraceae bacterium | reverse complement strand
CGCCCACCACGGCGGATTATACGCCGATCATCCGCGCCATCCAGGCGACGCATCCCGACCTCGTACTGGTGTGCTCTTATCCGCCCGACTCGGTCGGCATGGTGCGCGCCGCACATGAGGTCGGCCTGAAGGCGCAAATGTTCGGCGGCGGCATGGTCGGGTTGCAGAGCACGCCGATCAAGGCGCAGCTTGGCCCGCTCTTGAACGGCATCGTCGATTACGACTTCTGGCTGCCGTGGATCAAGTCGGCGACGCCCGAGGCCAAGGCGTTCCTCACCGAGTACCAGAAAGAAGCCAAGGCCGCCGGCGTGGACCCGCTCGGCTTCTATCTGCCGCCCTACGCCTATGGCTACATGCAGGTCCTGCAGCAGGCTGTGGAAGGGACCAAGAGCCTCGATCAGGCAAAGCTCGCCGATTACCTCCGCACGCATACGTTCAAGACCATCGTCGGAGACATCAAGTTCGGCTCCAACGGCGAATGGGCCGGGCCTAAAGTGCTGGAAGTGCAGTGGCAGAACGTGCGGGGCAACGACGTCGCGCAATTCAACGATCCGAAGACGGAAGTCGTGCTGTCGCCGGGTTCGGAGAAAAGCGGCAACATCAACTATCCGTACACCGGGAAGTAATCTGTCGTTGGTCTCTCCGGCGGACCGCGGAGAGACCGCGGCCAGGTGGCGGTGGGGGTTGTGCGGTTCTGCCCGTACCACCCTCACCACTGGGCCTGCGCGCTTTGTACTCGCCCGCGCAGCGTGTGACGGCTCGTTTCTGCCAGCCGCCTCGTCCTGGGACCGCCTTCGACCCAGGGAGGTTGTGTGACGGCCTATATAACCATCCGGTAGGCAGTGGCTCAAAGCGCCACGCGCAGGCGCCTTCGTATCCGGAACGACCTGCTAATTCGCTTGCGACACGACCGCCTCGTTATCCGGTTTGTCGCCGTGATTTGCCGGCGCGCACTCGGTCAGGCAACCCGTCGTGAGGACCCAGGGCGCGTTTTGGATGATCGTCCCACCAATCCGTGCGCAGGGCTTTCCAATCGGGATTGAGCGGATCGACAAAGCGGTTCTCGGGCTCGCTCCGTTCACCCACCACGAGGAGGCGGACTTCGGCTGGGGTGTTGTTAAGGAAAGTGTGCGCGATCCCTGTTCCGGCCGGAAAGCCAACGCCATCGCCCGGCTGGAGCCGACGGAGACGGCCATCGAGCCAAATGTCAGGCTCGCCGTCGATTATATAGACAAACTCTTCCTCGGCGCTATCTGCGTGCGGAAATGACGCACGCCGACCCGATGGCAATCTCTCGTGATGAATACCCAACTTTGTTAGGCCCAAGAATTTGCCGAAGGGCGAGCAAATGCTCATTGACTTATCGTCCTTCTCATAGTGCTTGGCGTCTGGTTGTTCGATCTCTCTCCGCCGGGCGCGCGCGGTTGCCGGTGAACTGATGCGTGCCGGCGTGCCTGCAGGTGCAATCACCATCCGCGGTTTCGGCCAGACCGACCTGCTGGTATCCACCGGTCCCGGCGTGCGCGAACCACAGAACAGGCGCGTGGAGATCATTCTGGAGTGATCTGCGGGCAGGCCCCGCGACCACGGCGGACAGGCCAACAGTGACGGTGCGTGCGCCAGCGTTGGCTGCCGGCAAGATCGCGCCGCATGCCGAATGTCGGCTCTGGCAAGATACCGGCCGGTAAGCGGACTGGCAGAAAACCGGCCATTGAACCGGACGATTGGTATCAGGCCCCCAGATAAAACTGCCGGATCAGCTCGTTGTTGTTGAGTTCGTCCGCCGAGCTTCCCTCGAATTCGATCCGCCCGTGCACGATCACATACCCGCGGTCGGCAATCCGGATTGCCTGTGTAAAATTCTGCTCCGCCATCAGAACGGTCAGCCGGTAGCTGTCCTTCAGCTCCTTGATCTTCTCGATCGTCCGGCTGACCAGAAGCGGCGCCAGGCCCACACTCGGCTCATCGATCAGCAGCATGCGCGGGGCCGTCATCAGCGCGCGCCCCAGCGCCAGCATCTGCTGCTCTCCGCCGCTCATGCTGCCCGCCAGCTGACGCCGTCGTTCCGCGAGACGGGGAAAAGCTTCAAAGCAAAACGCGAGGTTTCGCGCGATCTCGGTTCGCGCGGCGCGCCGGAAGCCACCCATCAGCAGATTCTCGGTCACCGTCAACCGCGGAAACAGCCGCCGCCCTTCCGGGACGACGCCGACGCCGAGATCGACAATATCCTCGGTCGTCATGCCCACCAGCTCGTGCGTCGTGCCGTCGATCCCGAGCGTGATGCTGCCCGCACTCGGGCGGACCATCCCGAGCACGCATTTCATCAGTGTCGACTTGCCGTTACCGTTGGTACCGAGAAGCGCCACGGTTTCGCCTTCGCGCACAGCCAGCGACACGTCGTGCAGCACACGCACCGCGCCATAGCCAGCATCGAGACCGGAGATTGCGAGGCTAGCTGCCAAGATACGCCTGCACCACATCCGGCTGGCGTACCACCGCCTGCGGATCGCCGTCGGCGATCTTGCGACCGGCCACCAGCACCACGAGGCGCTGAGAGAATGCCAGCACCGCCCGCATGATGTGCTCGATCAGGATGATCGTCACGCCTTGCCCGTTCAATTGCATCAAGAGAGCCAGGATGTCGTCCACTTCGCCGTGTGACAGTCCGGCCATCGCTTCGTCGGCGATCAACAATTGGGGCTCCGCGGCCATGGCGCGCGCCAGCTCCAGTTTGCGCATTTCGATCTGCGTGAGGTCACGCGGCAAGTGGTCCGCTTTGTCCGCAAGGCCCACCATGCGCAGCAGATCGCCGCAACGGCGATCCGGATCAGCCATGGCGCGTGTGCGCCGCGCGTTCACCGTATAGAGGATCGGCACGCGCAGATTCTGCGCCAGCGTCATGCTGCTGAACGGCCGTGGCAACTGGAAGCTGCGCGCCAGCCCGCGGCGCGTACGCTCATGCGCCGTCAGGCCGGCCAGCGTGCGGCCGCTGAACCGGACCTCGCCGGTTTCGTGGCGCAGCGTGCCGCAGATGCAATTCACCAGCGTGCTTTTGCCTGAACCGTTCGGGCCGATCAGCCCGACACGCTCACCCGTGGCGACGCTCAGCTCGATGTCGGCGAGGGCGACGAAGCCGCCGAACCGCTTCCCGAGCCCGGAGACCTGAAGCAGCGCGGCCTCGCTCATCGGGCGCGCCACAGGCGAAACAATCGGGGGGCGGACCGGGTGCGTGGGCTGAACCAGCCGATAATGCCGTTCGGCGCCGCCACGACGAAGCCCACCAGCATCAGACCGACGATCAACAGCGACAGCGCCGATGAAATCGTCACGCTTGCAACCTGTTGCAGGGTGCCCAGCAACACCGCGCCGATCACCGGTCCGAGCCAGCTCGCGGTGCCGCCGATCAGCGGCATAGCGATGGTGTTCACCGCGGTGCTCAGGCTGAAGCCCGAGGACGGATCGAGATAGGTCACGTAATACGGCAGTGGCGCCCCGGCCATCCCCATGAAGCCGCCGGACAGCGCGGTCGCCAGCAGCTTCAGCCGCAACGTCGGCACGCCGGATGCCTCGGCCGCGAGCTCATCGTCGCGGATCGTCGCGAATCCGACGCCGAGCCGCGAGTGCTCGATCGCCCGTGCCGTCGCCACCACGATGATCGAGAGAGCCAGCATGACCAGACAGAGGTACTGCACGTAATCGATGTGCAGGATCGGTGCCTGCATTGGCCTCAGTACGTAGGTGCCGCGCGAGCCGCCGACATAGCTCCAGTTGGTCACCAGGGTCTGTGCGACCACCGCCATCGCCAGCGTGGCGATGCCAAAGAACGTGCCGCGCAGGCGCAGCGTAAGATAGCCGGTGCCGAGGCCGATCAGGCCGCAGATGACGCCGCCGGCCAGGATGTCGAGCGGGATCGGCGGCGACCACAGCTTGTGCAGCACCACCGTGGTGTAGGCGCCGACTGCAAAGAACGCGGCGATTCCGAAATTCACATAACCGGTATAGCCACCCAGGATATTCCAGGCCGTCGCCAGCACGATGTATTGCAGCACGACATAGCCGGCGAAATACACATAGGCGTTGTCGATGAGGCGCGCGATGACGCAAACAAC
>JASHQG010000737.1 GCA_030037665.1 Acetobacteraceae bacterium | reverse complement strand
CTGCGTTGCACTCAACACAAATCCCCAGTCGCCGACGAGCACCGCGTAGGCGGCGACGCTTCCGACAAACCCCAGGATCCCGAAATGCTCCGCTCCGAGCACCCGCGCGAGGTACGGCAGCGTGATCAGTGGCAGGACGTAGTTCATGCCCTGCCACGTGAATATCGAGGCAAGGTTCCTGCTCAGGTGACGCCGGGTCTCACTGCGGAACGGGGCCGTCACCGCGCGATGGCCGGTGCGGCTCAGCGACGATCCGAACCGCTGCATGCGATTGGCGGCGGGCACACCGTTATCGTGCCGCGCACCGCCGGTGCCTTCATATCCGCGCCGCACCAACGGCTCTCATGGGGTTGTGGCGGCCGAGCGACAGCATAGAGAGCGCCGCCTCGCATCGGCGGAAGTCGTCACGATCCTCACGGTATGCGCGGCACAAGGGCGGTTCACGCCGCTTCCTTTCGGCTCTCTGCGCCGGTGGGAAAAATGGATCGACCGAGCCTGACTGGGACGGAGGATGTCTCGCACTGAAAGTCCGATCCACGGGTACCCACTCTCGGACTCTAGCCGCCAGCGCGTGCAAGTCGTAGCACAGTTTCGCCGCACACGGAAGAAACGGGCTGCCTGCTCTCATGTCCCGCTTGTCATCGACGCGCAGGGCAATTTCGTGGCACGCAACGAAGGCACTGGGGTCAGCCAGCGCGGGACGACGCGCCGCGAAGCGCGGAGGTCGCTGCCCGCTCTCGCGCGCCCAGGCCATCCGGCGCATCCCCATGGCGGCTGCGCCGGGCGCGGATCTGGCCGGTCGGATGGTGACGATCGAACGCGCCTGCGATCACCGATCGTCGCACCGTGGCCGCCTCCGCGTTATCGCCATTCGTCGGCCGGTCGTGCGCTCACCGACGCCTCGCACGAGCGCGTCATTCGGAGCGTGCGCCGTTATAATCCGAGCTTCAGATTAACAAGGATCCGATTATCGGTGTAGCTTGCTCCGAGCGCGCTCACGGCCGAGCCGGAGCCCGTCGTCCGGGCGACGAAGGTATAGCCCGCGCCAAGCTGCATTTCCCGGTTCAACAGCCAGTTCGCGCCCACGCCGGCCGAGACGAGACTCTGGTTACCGATACTCTGGTACTGGTCGAAATAATACCCGCCGCCCGCGTACAACACAACGTTGGGCAGCAACTCGTGGTCAACGCGAAGCTGGCCATAGGTTTCGGTGTAGCCCGTCGTCGTGTTGTCCAACGCGGCCTCGATCCGGCGCGCGACGGTGCCGGTCACCGTCGTTAACCCAGTCGGGGTCCAGATCGCGGTTGCCTCGAAGATAGGCGCCTGAATCGTCTGGAACTGATTGCTGCTGAAGGTCCGTCGTTCGTAGCCGGCGAGTGCGCGGAACCGGAGCACGGCGTCGGTGTCGTAATCGAGGCCACCGAGAACGGCGAAGTCGTTATAGTCGCGGTTTGTCAGCCCGGGTGCGCTCTCCGTGTAGGAGGCATCGGAATCGCGGATCACCAGCACGGCGGTACGTCTCGTCGCGAACTCGTACCCGAAGGTGACGCTCGGGCTCACGACGATACGGTTGTTGACGCTCTGGGTGAGGTTGGTACCCGCGATGGGAACGTCTTCGAAACTGTACCGGTCGACCTCGACTGAGGGGGTTATGAAGCCCGTCCCGAGGTGCACGCGATAGGCGAGCACACCGTCGTCGAGCGACATCGCGATGGGCTGCTGGATGTTGGCCGAGTTGAGGCCGCTCGGCAGAATGCTCACCAGCTGGTGAGAGTAGTTGGCTGTCAAATCGTCCAGTCCGAACTGATGCTCGGCGCCCGCCGTGAAGCCCCAGTTCGTGTAGGACTGGCTCGGCAGGGCTGTATAAATGACGTTGTCGACGTTGGCCGAGAGCCGGAAACTGGTGATGGGCAGCTCCATCGACGCCACAACCTGCGCGTTGGTCTCGATCATCGGGCTGCCCTTCGGCGTTGCCGTGCCGGCGGGGTTGCTGTCCCAGGCAACCGATTGGTTCAGTTCCGGTTGGAGGTTGATGGTGCCCAGCTGTACGCCAGGGGCCTCGTACAGCGGGTGCGTGCGCGTCGCCACGGTGATGCCGGGCTGGAAGTCGGTGCCGCCACCCGCGGTCTGCGGGGGGAGGTACTGGTCGAGGATCGGTGTCTCCTCGACCTGAGCGCGGGCCGCGACGATATGGAAACCGAGCGCGGCCGCGGCTGCGCTGGCACCGAGCCACACGCGCGCCTGCCCGGGCCGAGCCGGGTCCGAACGTCTACGAATGCGCTTGCCGAACAAGAGCCGGATCTCCCCCCCAAAAAATGCGTCGCAGGATGATCGATCAACGCGTTGTTGATCGTTCCTGTCGACCCCTTCACTCCCTGTGCGACCATGCGTCGGCTAGGTAATTCGTGCAACCGTCTAGCGAGGGAACCAATGGCCCAAATGAGGTGGCGAAGGTGGCGCTGGCCGGCCGCTCTGCTGGTAGCGGGCGCGGTTCTGGCCGGATCGCCGAGCTTGCGTGCGGCGCCGATCGATAGCGACCAGACGGATTCGGCGCAAATGCCCGGCAGCACATCTGATCAACCGGATGCGAAGGCTGCGGCCATGAGCCAGGTCGCGAATTCGTGTGTGCAGGACGCGACGCGCTTCTGCCCGGAGTTGGGTGACGACCCGGCGCCTCGCGACATGATGATCTGTCTGAGAGCGTATCAGGTCGACCTGTCGCTCTCCTGCCGCACGGCGATCCGCACGGCGGCATCCGCGACATCGGCAGCACAGTAATTGCCTCCCACCATGACAGCGGCCCGGGCGGTGCCGCGGACGAGAGAGGGCGCCGCGTGGCGCGCCGGGTGGCGCGCGCAGCGCGGCACCTGGCTTTTCATCACGAGCATTCTGTTCCTCTGCCTCTTCGTGCAGCGGTTCGGCACGCCGCTCTCCGGCGGCAACATGAGCCTCAATTTCGTCGGCCCGCTCGGCCTCTTCGTCGCGCTCCTCGCGACGTTCGCGGGCGTCCTCGCGTTCCACCCGACACGGCTCATGATCTTCCTGGCGCTGGTGATGCTCGTGATGCTCGGGCAGGTGCATGCCTATCTCGGCATCGTCGCGGACAACGGCAGCGTCGACCTGCCGTCGATGTCCCAGTGGCTCGGCATCACGTCGTTCGCCGTGTTCGTCTGCACCCAGCGGATCCCGGAGGATGAGTTCTTCGCCCTGGTCAACAAGTTTCTGCTCGTCATCGCAGTTGCCGGGATCATTCAGTTCTTCGCGCAGTTTGTCGGGATCTCGATCTTCCACTTCAGCGGCCTGCTGCCGCCCAGCATTCTGGCGGAATCCAAGTGGCACCTGCAGATCCCGATGGGCATCGGCGATCTCTACAAGTCGAACGGGTTCTTTCTGGTCGAGCCGTCGGTGACGTCGCAGTTTCTGGCGATGGGCATCATCATCGAGATCCTGTTCTTTCGGCGCACGCTCTATTTGCTCGTGTTTGGCTTCTCGCTGGTGCTCGCGCTCTCCGGCACGGGCGAGCTCGTGCTTGCCGCGTTCGTGCTGACGGTGGCCGTGCGGCTTCGCTGGAAGGGCGTCGCGCTGGCGGCTGCCTGCATCGCGTTTGCAGGGGTCCTCGCCGTTGTGGTGATGCTGACCGTTCCGGCCGTGGCCGACCTCGTGGCCGCACGGCTGAACGAGTTCAACACGATCGGCAGCAGCGGATTCATCCGTTTCGTGACCCCGTTCTGGCTGATCAGTGACGTATTCCGCGAATATCCGGGCGCTCCCTTCTTCGGCATCGGGGCCGGCATGAGCGAACGCCTCACGCTCCCCTACCACTACTCGGTCGACACGCCCGTTAAGATCGCCGTCGAGTACGGGTTTCCGGTGTTGATCCTTTACCTCTCGCTGTTCCTGAGCGGGCGTCGCACGCCGCGCCAAAGCGCGCTCGTCCCGCCCGCGTTCGTGCTCTTGATGCTCGCCGGCGCCTATCAGCAGTTCGGACCGGTGGTGTACCTGATGACCCTCCTGATCTGCACCGTTTCGCTCACCGAAGTGGATCCAGGCGCCCGGAGCCCCGCATGGGTTGCGCGTGTGCAGGCGTCATCGCGGCGGCGGGGCGCGATCACGCCGTCGCGTTGACGCGTCGATAGACCTCTGCGGTTCTGGCCGCGGAGTCCATCCAGTCGCCGCCCGCCTGCGAAAGCAGACGCACCGCCCGCGCAGCGCCCGACGCGAAGGCGCGATCCCCGATGAACCGTGCCATCGCTGCGGCGAGTCTCTCCGGGTCTTCGGATGGGACGAGCCGACCATGCGTGCCGTCGGCGAGCAGCTCGGCGAAGACGCCGATGCGCGATGCCAGCACAGGGCGTCCGAACTCGATGGCCTGGTAGAGAACGGCGCTCGCGTCGATCGCGCGATAGGGGAAGACTGCGACGCTCCCCGGCGCGAACACCGCGGGCAGGTCTTCGTCGCGGACGAAGCCCGGTTCGATCGACACATACGCGGCGACACCGCGGGCTTCGGCCAGGGCGTGAAGCGAATCCAGGTCCATATACGGCTTGCCGATGATGCGGATCCGGCTCTGTGCCCGGAGTGCTTGAGGCAGCAGGGCGAAGGCCTCGATCAGGATATCCGCGCCTTTGTATGGTTTGATCTTGCCAAACAAGGTGAACGTGAGGGGGCCCTGCATCGGGTCGTCGGCAATGTCGGCGCCGCAAGCGGTCACGCCATGCGGGATGACGCTGATGTGGTCGGTCGCGACCCCCATCGCGTGGAGGCGATCGCGGCCCTGCTCGGTGTGCACGATCACGTGCTTCATCCGGTCAATGCAGTCGAAGTAACCGATCGTTTGCAGGCGCGCAGACGGATCGCCGTTGAACGGCGCCGTATCGTGCATCGTGAGGACGAGCGGTGCGACGCGGCTGCAGAGTTGCAGCAGGCGGCGGTCGACGACCGGCAACGGCAGCCACTGGAAATGCACCACATCGGGCTGCAGCGCGCGCAGCTGTCGGGGCAGCCGCAACATCGACCAGACATGGTCGACCCCCTTCGCGGCCAGCCGCATGCGGGGGGGAAGCCCGGCGACGACGCGGCTTCCGGCCATGCGGTAGAAGACCGGATCAAGGCGCACGCCGGAGGGACGGCCATCGTCGGTTTCCACCCTGCGACCGTACAGAACCACGTCATGGCCCAGCCGCGTCAGGCTGTCTGCCAGGGCGCAGTCGTACGGAAGCGTGAACAGCGACGGGTCGACCAGGGCTACTCGCATCAGCGCGGATCCCCGCTGGTCCCTGCGAATGTCATCCGCGCGGAATCAGGCGGGCTCCATGTCTGGAAGCGGTCGCCCCGGACCGACCGCCAGACACCGAGGCCGGTCGCCACGAACGCCAGGAGCACATCTCCGAGCGCGGCAATCTTGCCCGACCGGGCCAAGGCGATCCCGCCGATCAGCAGAAGCGCCGTGATGGTCCCTGCAGCAGCCGTGGCCGGGCTTAGCAACCCGACGCCGGCAAGGAGAGCGACGCAGCCGAATCCCAGCAGGTAGATCGTGAGCCAGCGAAGCAGCTTGTGCGAGACGTATTTGTAGAGATCGATCGCGGGAAGCCGGCAGAGACGCGGCCACAGGGTACGGTGCACGTTGAAGGCCTGGCAGCCGATCCGGATCTTGCGGCGGAACTCCTCGCCCGGCCGCGAGACGGACGCTTCGGTTGCGTGCGCCTCCTCGGCCCTCACGACGCGCGAGCCCGCGCAGAGGATGGCGAGCGAGACGTACATATCGTCGATAAGGTCGTCCGGCGGTGGCTCATGAATCGCGCGGCGGATGGCAAAGATCGAGCCGTCCGCTCCCATACAGGACCCCGTGCGGCTCTCCAGCGCCTTGATGTGTTCTTCCAGCCGCCAGTAAAGCGAGCCGGCTGCCGCCGTCCCGCTGCCGTCCGGCCCGGTGTAGGAAAGGTGCCCGCAGACAACGCCGACCACGGGATCAGCGAAGGGGGCGAGGAGCCGCGGGACGGCGTCA
>JASHQG010000736.1 GCA_030037665.1 Acetobacteraceae bacterium | reverse complement strand
AGGCGCCGGCGAGCCGTCAATGTTCGCGTTGAACGGTATGCCAGTGGCACGGGTATGGTCGGCCTGGCCGCCGCGACGTTTCACGCCGCCGCCTTGGTCATGGTCGGTGCGAACGAAATCACCACCACCATAGGATGATCGAACTCGGACAGATCATGATCCGTCGGCGGCCTCGCACCTTTCTCGATCGAAAGCGGCAGCCCGTCACCAGGCGGGCACATCAGCACCGACGCAAGCGCGTCCCGCGCCTGCGTCACGATCTCAGCGGCGTCGTCGGCAGCCGACGTGATGCCCGGGCGTCCGGGGAAGCTGATCCACCAAGTTGAGCCCGCCCCGCGCTCGGCGATCACGTCGTAGTGCGCCATCGTCCTTCGTCCTCCTCTACCGCTGCGGCGGCCATTCCCAGCCGGCAGCAATTTTCCTGCGAATCGGGGCATCTGCGCTACATGGCGGCCGGATACCCGTCCATGAGGAGGATTTTCATGCGTCGGCGTCTGCTGGCCGTAATTGGTCTTGGGGCTCTGCTCTTGCCCAATGGTGCCCGCGCGCAGTCAGAGCAACAGACGCTCGTGGACCGCGCGACGCTTGCCTTGCAGGAGATGATGACCGTCTCGCAGTATTCGCAGTTCCAGTTGTGGCGCGCCCACGGAGTCATGATCTGTCCGCGGATGTTCAAGGTTGGATTCTTCTTCGGCGGCGAGGGGGGCGATTGTGTGCTGCTGGCGCGCGCCGGCAACGGTACATGGTCCTATCCCGCGTTCTATGGCATGGGCAGCGGGAGCTTGGGATTCCAGATCGGCATGCAAGACAGTTCGTTAGTGATGATGATCCTGACTGATCGTGGGCTGAAGGCGATGCTGGACAGCCGGTTCAAACTGGGCGGCAACGCCTCGATTGTTGTCGCGACGATCGGCGGCGGCGTGCAGGCCGCAACGACTGCTGCGGTGGGTGCGGATATTGTCGCCTTTAATGACGCGCGTGGGCTATTCGGCGGCGTGGCGGTGGAAGGCAGCATGATGTCGACCAGAAGCAATTGGAACGCGGTGTATTACGGCCAGCCGTATACTGCGAGACAGATCGTGGTTCAGATGACAGCGGCCAATCCCGGTGCGGATCCACTCCGGCAGGTGCTGACGCAGTTTGGCACTGGATCTGTCATACGGGCTGCTTCGCCCCTTCCGTCGCCTGCCGGAGCAGGATCCGTGCAGACCGGGTTAGGCTATGCGCCTGCCTATCCTCCGGATGGTCAGTACCGCGGTGACGGGCAGCCAACACAATTCGTGCCACCGTCCTCGGCTCCGGTGCAGCAACAGACGCTCCCGCCGCCTGGGTCGTCGCGATAGTTTGGGCTGCGACTGTCCGGCGTCAGGTGTGAGATCGCCCGCAAATCGCGCTGGTGCAAAGGCTCGCTCGATAACTTTGGCGACTTCTGCCTGATCGACCCGGCCACGAACTGCGTCGTGGCAGGATCACGGTTCGATCTCGATCCACAAGCGATGATCGATATCTGCGCCGAACAGGACTCCTGAAGCAAAGCTCCGGCATTCCGCCGGGGCTTTTTTTGATGCCGCACTCCCGAGGATGAGCGAGACGCCGACGTGCACGGCAGACATATTTCCGAGACCACAGCCCACAACACCACACGGGGACTGAGAAAGTGTGTCAAGCAACTCCGGGATTTGTGCGATTGGCGCGCTGGATTCGCGGTGCGTCCAGCTGCGTGACGGCCGTTGCTCTCCCAGGCGTTGTTGCCAGCCTGCGCTTACGCGACCGGTATCCTGCCGGTAGGCCCAAGGTGAACTTGACGCTGTTCGTGCCACTGATCCGCTGGAGGTCGGGCTTATATGATCCTCATGAGCACACAACCAGACCCAGCCCAATTCGGCGAGGAACTGAAAGAGCTAGAAGTCGGCCCCGAGCACCGGTTTTCGGACTGGCCAACTGCCTCTATTCCGAGCTTCGGAGCGGGCGTCTATACGATATGGCGGAACAGGGTCCTCATCTACGCTGGTATGTCTGGCCGGTCGATTTCGGCAAACACGCTGAAGCGTAGCAAGCCGCACGGCCTGTTCACGCGTCTCAAGAGCCACGCCGACGGACGCCGCAGTGGCGATCAGTTCTGCGTTTATGTTGCCGACCGGCTGGTCATGAGCGGCTTGTCGAAGACCCAAATAATGGAGATTGCGGATGGCCGACTGAGCTTTGATCGCCTGATCCGCACCTACATTCATGATCACCTGACATACCGGTTCGTCATATTGGAAGCGGGCGGCCAAGCACGTGCCCTTGAGACCCTGATCAGAGCCGGGTCCCTAGCGGCGGGACGACCATTGCTGAACCCCCTCAACGCTCAAGAAAACTGACCCGCTGGTGCTCATAAAGGCTGACCCCCGAAGTGCGCAGAAGTTGTGATTTGCAGCGGGGTAGGTAGAGCCGGATGTGCAAACCGCGCGTGAGGCGGGGCGCGTTCGTGGATCCTGCGGTCGTCGTCAGTTGACGGCGGC
>JASHQG010000735.1 GCA_030037665.1 Acetobacteraceae bacterium | reverse complement strand
CCAGTACCGTCGCTGACAGGATCGCGGAAACTCTCGCAGCTGCCGGGGTCAAGCGCATCCATGGCATCGTCAGCGGTAGCTTGAACGGCCCGGGTCACGCCATTCGGCCACAGGGCACGATCACACGGTTGTATGTCCAGCACGCAGAGCCCGCCACGGTCGCCGAGGTTCATGTGGCTAGCGAACTTGCCGTATGCGCCGTGCTCGACATCGCGAAAACCAATTTGCAGCAATAGGGATGCGACCATGGATCTTGCGGCATTGCTGCTATCGCGGCTGCAGTTCGCCTTCACCGTTTCTTTCCACATCATTTTTCCCTCGTTCACGATCGGATTGGCGGCATGGCTGACGGTGCTCGAAGCGCTTTATCTCGCGACCGGGCGTCCAGCCTATTGCACGGTATTTGAATTCTGGCTGAAGATTTTTGGCGTTGCGTTCGGCCTCGGCGTCGTCTCCGGCGTGGTGCTGGCGTTCGAGTTCGGCACCAACTGGAGCGAGTTGGCGCGCATGTCCGGGCCGGTCCAGGGGCCGCTCCTCTCCTACGAGACTTTCACTGCATTCTTTCTCGAAGCGAGCTTCTTCGGGATCCTGCTGTTCGGCCGCTCGCGTGTGCCGCCTTGGTTCTACCAGTTCTCGACGGCGATGGTGGCGCTCGGCACGACGCTCTCCGCCTTCTGGATCATGGTCAACAACAGCTGGATGCAGGCGCCGGTTGGCTACGCGACGGTTGACGGCCAGTTCGTGCCCACTGACTGGGCTGCGATCATTTTCAGCCCCGTCGTATGGGTACGCTTCCCACACATGCTGTTGGCCTCGTATTTGACCGGTGCGTCCTCTGTCGCAGCCACGGGCGCGTGGTACCACCTGCGCGGCGAATACCACGCCGAGGCGCGGATCATGCTTCGCATGGGGCTCTCTCTCGCCGCAGTGTTAGTGCCAGCGCAGCTCTTTTTCGGCCACCTGGTCGGGGACTATGTGCACGAGAAGCAGCCGGTGAAGTTCGCCGCGATCGAGGGCCGTTGGCACGACGAGCAGCCGGCAAGCGAAGTGCTGCTCGCGCTGCCTGACGAGGCGGCAGAGACCGACCGCTACGCAATCAGCGTGCGCATCCTCGGCAGCCTCATCGCCAGCATGAGCTTCGATTCGAAGGAAGTCGGGCTCACCGATTTCCCACCGCGGGACCGACCGCCGGTGGTGATCACGTTCTTTGCGTTTCGGACCATGGTTGGCTGCGGTCTGTTGATGCTGTTCCTTGCTTGGTACGGATCCTATTTAAGCGCCAAGCGGCGCATCGAGGGGAAGCGCTGGATGCTTTGGGCGATCTTCCTCGGCTTTCCCCTGCCGTGGATCGCGATCCTTACCGGCTGGTTCACCGCAGAGGTCGGTCGGCAGCCCTGGACTGTCTACGGCGTGCTGCGCACCGCCGACGCGATGACGCCGTTTCTGACCGCGCGCGAAGCGACGATCTCGCTTGTCATTTTCTGCACGGTCTACAGCTTTATTTTTGCATTCGGCGTCTTCTACATCTACGAGCTGCTGCGCGCCGGCCCGTCCGGACGCCTGGTCGAACCGCCGGTTGATGCCGTCCCCAACCGGCCGATGTCGGTCGTCCATCATCGCGCAACATCCACCGTCCCGGCGGGAGATTGAGCATGATCATGTTCTGGGTGGCGGTGCTCGCCATCAGCGTTCTCCTTTACGTACTGCTCGACGGGTTCGACCTTGGCGTCGGCATTCTGTTCGGCATGCCCGGCAACAAAGAGCGGCGCAGTGCGATGCTGACCGCAATCTCGCCCGTGTGGGACGGCAACGAGACCTGGCTGATCGTGGTCGGTGTCATCCTGTGGGGCGCGTTCCCGCCAGTCTACGCGACACTGCTCTCGGCCTTTTACCTACCGCTCGTATTGATGCTGGCCGGACTGATCCTGCGCGGTGTCGCATTCGAGTTTCGCGCGCGCGCCGAGGGGAGCCGATGGGTATGGGACATCGCCTTCGCCGGCGGCTCACTGGTCGCGGCGTTTATCCAGGGCATGACGGTCGGTGCGCTTGTCGAGGGGTTGCCGATCGCCAACGGTCGGTATGCCGGCGGCGATTTCGGGTGGTTGAGCCCGTTCGCGCTGCTGTGCGGCATCGGCCTGTGCCTCGGTTACGCGCTGCTCGGCGCGTGCTGGCTAGTCAAGAAGTGCGATGGCGAGACGCTCGAGGAGGCCTACCGGCTGATACCACGGCTGGCAGCCGGTCTTCTGATCTTTCTTCTCGTGGTCTTTGTCTATGCGCTCGCGGCGCATCTGGTGGTCATGGACCGCTGGTTGCAGCGTCCGTACCTGTTGATGTTTCCGGTCGTGGGTGCGGTCGCCGTGGCGCGCCTCGCGCACGGCGTCCTCTGGCGCCGCGATGGCGTACCATTCGCTATGGTTGCGCTGACGTTTGCGGCGGCCTTCGGCACTCTCGCGGTGTCGTTTTGGCCCTACATGATCCCGTTCTCGATCACAATCGAACAGGCGGCGGCGCCACATTCGAGCCTCGCCTTCATGTTTTGGGGCGCCGGCCTCTTCGTCTTTCCGCTGACGCTCCTCTACACGGCCGTCAACTACAGCGTGTTCAGAGGCAAGGTTCGGGCAAGCGAACAGGATTACGGGCCGCCAACCCGGTCGTGAGCGATCCGCACCGATTTCAACCGCAAACCCAGAGGGTAGTGCCATGAGCAAGCGAGTAGCCGATATTTTGGTGGAA
>JASHQG010000734.1 GCA_030037665.1 Acetobacteraceae bacterium | reverse complement strand
TACGCGCGCTGCGGCATCATCGTGAACGTGACGCCCTTGGAACCGGAATGGGAAGGCCAGGTGACGATCGAAATCTCCAACACCACGCCACTGCCCGCCAAGATCCACGCGCACGAGGGCATCTGCCAGTTCCTGTTCCTGCAAGGGAACGAGACCTGTGAGACCAGCTACGCGGACAAGGCCGGCAAATATATGCGCCAGCGCGGCGTAGCACTACCGAGGCTCTGATGGCGCTCGATCGAATCCGTATCCGCGGCGGCAAGCCGCTCTCCGGTGAAATCCAGATCAGCGGCGCAAAAAACGCCACGCTTCCGCTGATGGCGGCCGGCCTGCTGACCGACCGGCGTGTGGTGCTGACAAACGTACCGAAGCTGGACGACATCACGACCATGGCGACGCTCCTGGCACAGCACGGCATTGCGGTGGAGCCCGTTGGCAATAAGGGCCGCACGCTGTCGCTCGGCGGTACGATCAGCAACACCGAGGCGCCATATGACATTGTGCGCAAGATGCGTGCATCGTTCCTGGTGCTCGGCCCGCTGGTCGCGCGTGTCGGAGAGGCACGCGTCTCGCTGCCTGGTGGCTGCAGTATCGGGGCGCGGCCGATCGATCTGCATTTGAAGGGCCTGGAGCAGTTGGGGGCGCGCGTCGTGCTTGACGGCGGCTATATCGACGCACGGGTGCGCGGGCGGTTGCGTGGGGCCACCATCGTGTTTCCGTTCGTCTCTGTCGGCGCCACCGAGAATTTGCTGATGGCTGCGACGCTGGCCGATGGCCGTACGACGCTGGTCAATGCGGCGCGCGAGCCTGAGATCAGCGACCTCGCCGAGTGCCTGGTGAAGATGGGCGCGCGCATCGAAGGAATAGGCAGCGACAAGCTGGTGATCGAGGGGGTGGATCGCCTGGGCGAGGCGGAACACGCGGTGATTCCCGACCGCATCGAAACCGGAACATACGCGTGCGCCGCGGCGATCTCCGGCGGCCAGGTGCTGCTACGCGGCGCACGGATCGAACATCTCGGCGCGACGGTGCGTGCGCTGCAGGAGGCCGGCGTGGAAATCGCGGAAGCAGCGGGGGGCATTTCCGTGCGCCGGCTGGATGGCCTGCACGGCGCCGATGCGATGACGGAGCCGTATCCGGGGTTCCCCACCGACATGCAGGCGCAGTTCATGGCATTGATGGCGGTGGCGGAGGGCGCGGCGATGGTCACCGAGACCATCTTCGAGAACCGGTTCATGCACGTGCCGGAACTGAACCGCATGGGTGCACGCATCAATGTGCACGGCGCAAGCGCAATCGTTCGCGGTGTGCCTTCGCTGTCCGGCGCGCCGGTGATGGCAACAGATCTTCGCGCCTCGGTGTCGCTGATCGTTGCGGGTCTGGCGGCAACGGGCGAGACGATCGTTAATCGCGTCTATCACCTTGACCGCGGGTACGAGGCGGTGGAACGGAAGCTGGCCGGCGTCGGGGCGGAGGTGGAGCGGATAGAAGGATAGGACGCCATGACGGACGAGGTCGTGCTGACCAGCACTGATGGCGTGCTGGAAGTTCGTTTGAATCGCCCCGAGAAGAAGAACGCGCTCACGCATGCGATGTACGAAACGGTCAGTGCCGCGCTCGAGCAGGCCGATACCGATCCGTCGATCCGTGTTGCTCTCCTGACGGGCACCGGTGATACGTTCACTTCGGGAAACGACATCAAGGATTTCCAGGCGCGTGGCGCGTCCACAGCGCCACGCGGCGGCAGCTCCTTCCTGCAAGTGATTTCGTCGATGCAGAAGCCGCTGATCGCTGCGGTGAATGGCGCCGCTGTGGGCGTCGGTGCCACCATGTTGCTGCATTGCGACCTGATCGTTGCCGCACGCTCGGCGCGCTTCGTGATGCCATTCACGAGTCTCGCGCTGATACCCGAAGCGGCCAGCACACTGCTTGTGCCGCGCTTGCTCGGGCACCAACGGGCAAGCGCGCTGTTGCTGCTCGGCGAACCGCTTGATGCGGCCAAGGCTCTGGAGTGGGGGCTGGTCAACTGGGTCGTCGAGGATCGCATGGTGATGGAGACGGCGCGCGAGATCGGGCGCCGTCTTGCCGCGCTGCCGCCGGAAGCGGTGCGGCTGACGAAGCGGCTGATGCGGCACGGCGAGCCGACCGTGGCCGGGCGAATCAAGGAGGAGATGGGAATCTTCAGTGAGCGGCTCGCTTCGGAGGAGGCGCAGGAAGCGTTTACAGCGTTTATGGAAAAGCGGAAGCCGGACTATTCTCGGCTACGGTGACAAGACAAACCACGGCGAAGGTACTGGGACACGAAGACAATCTCATCAGTGACGTCGTCGTGTGGCTGAGTGAGCGAGTGACGGGAATGGTGATCGAGATCCATCGCGAGCTCGGGCCTGCACGATTGGACTCGGTCTTTGCCAGCACCGGCTTTGAGCGGCAGGTGCGCCTGCCGGTCGTCTGCAGCCGTGACCTCTGCCGTCGGTCAACAGATGGTTGTCGCGGTCGAAAAGGGTCTGATCGTTGGAGGCAAGGCGGCCAGACTGTTGATACCAGTGCACGGAGCACCGCTGCCCGCCAGTTTCTGCCGCAGCGGCGACGAACCCGGTCCGCCGATAAGTGTCCGTTCCGGCTTTGGTAAACACCCTATCCGGCGGAGTGTATGATAGAATTTGCGCATTGGTGACGTTGCGGTTAATGTGCGTTGGGGAGGCCCTTGGTTGTCGAATATTCGAAATGCAGTGCCTCTCCCGGCCGCGCAACGCCGAAGATCGCATGCGCAGCCACCGCCGCCTCGGCAAAGCCCTGCAATATCAGCTTCAGCTTACCCGGATAGGTCGCGACATCTCCGATGGCAAACACCCCGGGCAAGCTCGTTTCACAGGTTCCGGGATTGATCCTTACATGGTGTAAGTCGCGCTTCAGCCCCCAACCCGCAATCGGCCCGAGATCCATCGACAGCCCGAAGAATGGCAGCAGAATATCCGCCGGTACCGCTCGGACCTCGCCGCGCAATGTCGCTACTTCGACCTCGCTCAACGTGCCGTTGGAGCCCCGGAGGCCCTGCAACTGATACGGCACCACCAACTCGATCTCACCGCGCACCGCCGCGGCATCGAGCTGAGCCGCGGTTTCCGGCGCCGCGCGGAATTTGCTGCGCCGATGCACCACCGACACGCGCGCGATGTCCTTCAGCGCCAGTGCCCAGTCAACCGCTGAATCGCCGCCGCCGGCGATGACGACGCGCTTGCCGCGGAAATCCTCGCGCCGGCGCACGTAATATTGCACCGACCCAGTCGCTTCGTAGGCGTCCAGCCCGTCGATCGGCGGACGATGCGGGCCGAATGCGCCGGCGCCGGCTGCAATCAGCACCGCCTTCACGTGCAACCTATCCCCCCGGTCCGTCGTCACCTCGAACGCACCCGGACTGCCGGTAAGTCCTTGCGCCTTGCGTCCCAGCAACCGAGGCGTACGGAACGGCGCGGTCTGTCGTTCAAGTTGTGCAATCAGCTCGCCCGCCCCGATCGCCGGATGCGCCGGAATGTCGTAGATGGGCTTCTCTGGATAGAGCGCCGTGCACTGGCCGCCCACCTCGCCGAGCGCATCGACCAGCACGCTGGACAGCTGCAGCATACCGAGCTCGAACACGGCGAACAGCCCGACCGGGCCCGCGCCGATGATCGCCACGTCCGCTGCGATGGTCTGTGCCATGTGAGTTCCGTACGTCGCCTCCGCGAGCGGATCAAGCAGCCTGCCTGTGCCGAGGCGCGGACGCGGTCGACCATGTGACCGTCGAGGTCGACAGTCGGTGTCCTCGATCCGGTCACGGCTTTGGTGGATGGTCGACAATGCACTTCGCCGCGCCGGGGGCGGAAAACGCTTCTGGCGTATGTCTGGCACGGCCTTCCGCGATGGAGGGCATAATCTGTCCGGCCGTTCACTGGCGCTTAAGCGATCAGGCACGTGCTTCGCCGAAAGGCTGGCTCCCGGTCCGAAGACGCCGCGACGGAGGCTCACGCACCGCGCCAGCTCCCGCGGCACCGCCACCACGAACGTCTTGATTCGGCGCAATTTTCCCCGCCTGACCGGCACCGCAGGCCGTCATGTCGCCGCCGATACGGAGCCGGCGGGCCGAACCTCGGCGCGGTGACATTTCGTTATGCTGGTGGCGGTTCCTTTCGTCGCCCCTGCAGCCCACATTCTCCCGCCAGAGGGGGACCAGCATGGCTCTAATCCGCACAGGCGGGACGCGCGATCTGCGCGTGGACTTCTTTCGCGGCTTGGCGTTGTGGTGGATATTCACCGACCACGTGCCAGGCGACGTATTGGAGCACTACAGCCTGCACAATTATGCCATGTGCGACGCGGCAGAAATGTTCGTGTTGCTCGCGGGGTACGCCGCTGGTCTGGCCTACGGCCGGACGATGGACCGCCAGGGTTACCTGTACGCCGCGGCGGACACCGTGCGCCGCGCTTGGACCTTGTACATCGCGCACATCTTCCTGTTCGTGGTGTTCACGGCGCAGGTTGCCTATTCGGCACGCCTGCTCGACCGGGCCTACTACCTGGATGAGGCGCGGCTCGATATTCTCGCCGACTCGCCGTACCGCGCGCTGCTGGAGGCGCTGTTGCTGCGCTTCCAGCCCAATTTCCTGAACATTCTGCCGCTTTACGTCGTGCTGCTACTGATCTTCGCGCTGGCGCTGCCGCTGCTGCGCCGGCCGAAACTGCTGCTGAGTGGCTCACTCGCGCTGTACCTCCTGGTGGCGGTGGACGGCCTGAACATGCAGGGTTGGGGCGACCAGGACTGGTATTTCGATCCTTTCGCCTGGCAACTCTTGTTCATGATCGGTGCAGTGCTGGCCTACCGCCCGCTACCACGGCCGCGGGTGAATTGGCCGTTCGACGTGTTATCGATTGCTGTGCTCGCGTTCGGGCTGGTGGTGATCTTCGTCATCAACGTGCATCCGCCCATGCTGGCGGCGATGCCCTCCTGGGTGATCCGCTGGCTCATCTCGCAGGACAAGACAGACCTGCATCCAGCCCGCCTGTGCTCGATCCTGGCGCTGACGTGGGGTGTGGTCCGGCTGGTGCCGTTTAGCGCAAACTGGCTGCGATCACGGTACGCAGCGCCATTTGTTCTATTGGGGCAAAATTCACTTCCCGTGTTTTGTTCGGGCATCTTTTTTGGTTTCATGGTCCGTCTTGGCTTGGAGTACAGCGACGATGCGTGGATGCAGCTGGCGACGAATGCGTTCGGCGCCATCGCGATGCTGACCGTCGCGACGCTCGCCGCGTGGTACCGTGGCAAAGGCCGTGCCGCTGTCCGCCAACCCGCCGCCGTTGCCATTCCGATGGAAGCTCATTCTGACTGACCCAGCGAATGAATACGAAATTGCTGCCCCTCCTCATCTTTGGTCTCATTGCCGCGCAGTCATCATCCCAGGCCGTCGAAGAGCCGCCCGTTGTGGCGGCCTGTCCTGTCTCCGAGGAATTCGCCGTGCCTGACGAGCCACTCGACGCCGTCGCCGCGGCACTTGCTGCTGGCGGTCCGGTCAACATCCTGGCGGTGGGTTCCGCGACGACAGTCGGCGTCGTCCCAGGCCAAGCCCCAATAGCGTCCTTCCCGTACCGTATGGTGGAGGCACTCGAGGCCGCGCTGCCGCAGGTGAGGTTCAACCTGACGGTCCGCGGCGGCAAGGGCATGACCGCCGAGGACATGGTGCCACTGATCACCACGGCCCTCACCGCGAGGCACTACCCCGTCGTGGTCTGGCAAACCGGCACCGTGGAAGCAGTGCGCGGATTGAGCCCGGACCGTCTGGAATCGGCGCTGGAGGATGGCGTGCAGCGCGTGCAGGAGGCGGGCGGCAACGTGGTCCTGGTCGACCCGCAGTTCAGCCGCTTTCTGCGGGCCAACACCGACCTCGATCCGTATGAGGCGGTGCTGCAGCAGGTCGCGACGATGCCGAGCGTTGTACTGTTCCATCGTTTCGACCTCATGAATGCCTGGGCTGATGACGGTCTGATCGACCTGGAGCGCACCCCCATCGCCAGGCGCCGCAACGCTGTGGCGCTGCTGAGCGTGTGCGTGGGCAATGCCCTGGCCCGCTTCGTTCTGAACGGCGCGGCACTCGACAGGGCTGACGCCGCAGGGCACTGATGCCCGCGTGACCCTCGCTGCGATTCTGCATCATCTGGCGTTCGCCGCCGGCCTGGCCGTGCTGTCGGCCGCCGTGGTGCGACTGATGATCGCGGTCCGCGTGATGGATCGGCCGGATCCGCGAAAGGCGCACACCCTGCCGACGCCGAAAGGCGGTGGCGTGGGCGTGGTAGTGGCGTTCCTTGTGGGCGTGGCGGTGCTGTACCGGTTTGCTGCGTTTGCGCGGCTGGCGGACCCCTATTTCCGCGGCGTCATTGAGGCATCGGTGGCCATCGCCGTCGTGGCGTTTCTCGATGACCTCAAGGACTGGAATTTCAGCGTCAAATTGATCGCCCAAATCCTGGCAGCCTTGGTGGCAGTCGCGAGCGGCATCTATGTGCACGATTACAGCGTTCCCTATGTCGGCACGCTGCCGATCGGGTGGCTCGGCCCGCCGCTCACCGTCGCCTGGATCGTGTTCGCCACCAACGCGATGAATTTCATCGATGGACTGAACGGCCTGGCGGGCGGTGTCTCGCTGATCGCAGCCGTCGGTCTCTGTTTCCTCGCTGCGACGCACGATGGCTGGTTCGCCTACGCGGCGTCGTTGATGCTGGCGGCTGGCCTGATAGGTTTCCTGCCATTCAATTTCCCTCGGGCGCGTATTTTTCTGGGTGATGTCGGCAGCCAGTTCTGCGGCTTCATGCTGGCAGTGCTCGGGGTGGTGGCGAGCCGGTTCGAGGGCGTCGCCTTGTCCTTTCTGCTGGTGCCGATGTTGCTGTCGGGCGTGTTGTTCGATGTGGCGTTCACGTTGGTTCGCCGCGCTCTGGCCGGCGAACGGCTCACACTGCCGCATCGCGGGCACTTGTACCAGGTCGCGCAGAGGTCGGGCGTGCCGACGGCGGTCGTGGCGCTGGTGCACTGGGCGTTCGCGGTGTTCGGCTTCGTGTGCTGCCTGCTGTTCGTTGCCGCATCGTCAAGCCTGAGACCCTACGTCGCAGCGCTGACTCTGCTGCCGCAAATGACGTGGCTCGGATTTGTGGCGGAGCGGGCGAGGCGTGCCAGGATCGAGCGCTGGGGATGACGGACATCAGTGCGCCAGCATCGTTTGCGAGGTTGTGCTGACGCATGTCCGGCTCATTCCAGTTGTCGCGATTGCACCGGCTCTGGTGCGTAATTCCCGCCGACGATTGCTACGTCGCCCGGCTGGGCGGCGTGTCGGGCGATCACGGCGGAGACGAGGCAGCCACAGAGGTACGGTGTCCAGCTGACGCTCAGATCGACCGCGTGGGTCTGCCAGCGTGTCCACCAGCGGCCGCAGAAAAGCCGCTTGGCCGCGGATCGCTCGCCACGACGCTGGGTGATATCGGCTTGCCGACATGAGGGCACTGGTCTGGCAATGGAGCCGGCGCGGCAGCGCGCCGCGTTTTGCCACCTTGCTCGCGGACGGACTGCGGCGGCTGCCGGACACCGAGGCATTGCTGTCGTTATCCACCCGAGCGGAGCTGCTGCGTTCAGTGTCAGCACCCCGCTGCGATCTGCCCGTCGCGACCTATGATGGGCTGGCTGGCTTTGTGCTGCGGGCCGCGGCCGGGCTGTTTACAGTGCGGCCGCTCGCAGCGCGCATCCGTGCCTTGGCGCCCGACGTCGCCGTGTGCGCTCTGCCAGGACCGTTGGATCTGCTCATGGCGACGGCGCTGCGGCACGTGGCCGTGCCGTTCGTTGTCTTGGTACATGACGCGGACCTCCATCCTGGCGACGGCTTGCCGCTGCAGACCGCACTGCAGCGTGCCCTGTGCCGGCGTGCGGCTGCACTCGGCGCCCTGTCCGGCTACGTTGGCGAGCAGTTGATCGCGCAGGGGTTGGCCGGACATCCGCGTCCGCTGCTCCGGCTGAACCACCCGCCGATGAACTTTGCCGCCCCGCCGCCGCGCATCCGGCCGCCGCAGTCGCTGCGATTGCTGTCGTTTGGCAGGCTGCTGCCATACAAAGGGCTCGATCTGCTGGCTGACGCGCTCGCGCTGCTCGGCCCCCAGCCTGGGCTTGAAGTGCGGATCGTGGGCCACGGCCCGGCGAGCGACGTGCTGAACCGGCTGCGCGCTATGCCTGGTGTCACGGTAGAGAACCGCTGGGTGCCGGAGGATGAGATCGGCGCGTTGCTCGGCTGGTCGGACGCGCTGGTGCTGTCATATCGCGAGGCAAGCCAGAGTGGGGTGGCCGCCGCCGCCCTCGCCGCGGGGCGGCGGGTGTTGGGGACGCGGGTCGGCGGACTGGCTGAACAATTGGCTTGCAACGACCTGGCGCTGTTGTGCGAGCCGGACGCCACAAGCGTGGCGGCCGGTTTGCGGCAGCTCCTCGACGAACGGGTGCCAGTTGCCGGTGCGGAACCCGCGGATGCCGCCACCGCCTGGCGTGACATGGCTGCGACGCTGCGTGATGGACTGGCAATGCTGCTGCAGAACACGTCGTCGCACGGCGCGTAGCGGCCTATCGTAAACGGGCGGCCAAGAAGGGAGGGCGTTATGTTGGAGACCACCACGGCCGGAAGCCTGCCGAAACCAGGCTGGCTCGCTGAGCAAAACAAGCTGTGGCCAGCGTGGCGGCTGGAAGGCGAGGCATTGGCCGAGGCGAAGCGCGACGCCACCGTGCTATGGCTGAAAACTCAAGAGGACACCGGCATCGACATCGTCAGCGATGGCGAGCAATCGCGGCAGCATTTCGTACACGGGTTTCTCGCCCATGTGGACGGCATCGATTTCGGCCGGCAGGTCGAAATGGGCATCCGCAATAACCGCTATAAAGCGATGGTGCCAACGGCGGCCGGGCCGATCTCCCTGCGTGCGCGTGCGCATGCCATGGAAGCGCGCGCCGCGCGCGCCAACACCAAGCGGCGGCTGAAATTCACGCTGCCAGGCCCGATGACCATCGTCGATACCATCGCGGACGGTCATTATGGCGACAAGGTCGCAATGGCGATGGCGTTCGCCGCAGCATTGAACGAGGAGGCGCGTGGCTTGGCCGAGGACGGTGTCGATGTCATCCAGTTTGATGAGCCGGCCTTCAACGTTTACATGGAGGACGTCGCGACCTGGGGTATCGCCGCACTGGAGCGGGCCGCTCAGGGGCTCGTGTGCAAGACCGCCGTGCACATCTGCTACGGTTACGGTATAAAGGCAAATATCGACTGGAAGGCCGGCCTGGGCGCGGAGTGGCGGCAGTACGAGGCGACCTTCCCGGTTCTGGCGGCGAGTTCGATCGATCAGGTCTCGCTGGAGTGCATCAACTCGCACGTGCCACTGCGACTGCTGCAACTGTTGCACGGCAAGGACGTGCTGGTGGGTGCGATCGACGTGGCGAGCGATGAGGTGGAGACCCCGGAACGGGTCGCATCGGTGATCGAGGACGCAGCGGAACATGTACCGGTCGAGCGGCTGTTTCCGTGCACCAACTGCGGCATGGCCCCGATGCCGCGCGAGGTGGCCGTGGCGAAGCTGCGTGCTCTGGCCGACGGAGCGGCGCTGGCGCGGCGGCGTTTGGGGGTCGCCTAAGAGGTGTGCCTTTGGCAGTGGGTGCTCGTGCCGCCCGCCCTGGCCATTAGCGGATCGTCCCGAGCGCTCGCTGCGATCGCACGCCGGCGTGTGAGGTTCCGGCCGCCTGCTGCGATGTGTACGTCGTCAGAGGCCCTGAATCGCCGCGGTACGTTCTTGTGAGCGTCAAAAACGCGCATGTTTGACGTTGGCGTCTCCGATGGCAAACGGCCGAAATCGCTCGAAGGAAGAGAACACCGGGCGGGCGACGTTGCTGCTGCGGCAATGCAGCATTACGCGGTTCTGAAGGCCTCGCCTCCCGAAAATGATGCCTGCGCTATTCGGTGAGCCGCTGCGCGTGCCGGCACCAGGCAAAGCTTCTGTCAGCGAGCGGTGGGCGTATTCAGTCATCGGCACCGATCGCAGGACTGTGCCCGTCTTCGCATTTCTGACACATAATTGGCGCATCCGGGTTCAGACGAGGTGGAAATTCTGGTCCGACCGGGTCGGTCTGGATCGGACGCAAGCAGAATATGGTCACGTCCTTCCGAGCGGCCATTGTCATGGTCACGGCATCGGCATTCCTGTATTGATGGGTACAACTGCGGGTCGCGCAGCGCGAACGCCGCCGGTGACCCAGGGCATGCAAAAAATGCGTTAAATATCCGGCTGGTCAGCGTGATCGTGTGGAGACGTATCAACACAGGAGCCGAGTCGTGATCAAGAAACTGCGCAAGGCTGTTCTTCCCGTCGCCGGTCTCGGCACGCGCTTCCTGCCGGCGACCAAGGCAATAGCCAAAGAGATGCTGCCGGTCGTCGACAAGCCGTTGATCCAATATGCGGTCGAAGAGGCGCGGGCCGCCGGGATAGAATTGTTCTGCATGGTGACTGGACGTGGCAAGACGGCGCTGGTCGAGCATTTCGACGTCGCTTATGAACTGGAACACACGCTACGTGAACGAAACAGAACCGAGGCGCTGGCCGCACTGGCCGCGAGCCACACCGAGCCGGGATCGATTACGACCGTGCGTCAGCAGGTTCCACTAGGGCTGGGGCACGCGATCTGGTGTGCGCGGGCGTTCATCGGCGACGATCCGTTTGCCATCCTTCTGCCGGACGACCTCATTCTGTCCAACAAACCTTGCCTGACGCAACTAGCCGAGGCGTACGGCGAGACCGGTGGAAATATCGTCGCGGTGACCGAGGTGCCGCGCGAACAGACCAACCGCTACGGTATCCTCAAGGTGGGGCGCGATGACGGGCGCTTGGTCGAGGTGAAGGGACTGGTCGAGAAACCCGCGCCAGAGGATGCACCTTCCAACCTATCGATCATTGGACGTTATATCCTCATGGCGGAGGTCATCGAGTACCTGGCGCTCATGCAGCGAGGTGCCGGGGGCGAAGTCCAGTTGACGGACGGGATGGCGAAGTTGATCGGCAAGCAGCCGTTTCATGGGGTGCGTTATGAGGGCCGCCGCTTCGATTGTGGCGATAAGCTCGGTTTCCTCGAGGCGCAGGTCGCATTCGCCCTGCAGCGTCCTGATCTGGCGGACGCAATGCGTGGCTTTCTCAAGAACTACGTTTGAGTGGACACCCGCTCATGCGAGCGTCGCAGGACGCAGAAGGGGTTGGTCTCGATGTAATCGGGGTCTTCCCCATCTGGGCCGGTGGGGCCTCACCAACACCGCGCCGGTGGCTGGGCCTGGCGACATCCCGGCAACGAGCCCTGCCAATACGAGCCGCCACCGGCGCGGAAAAATGACACCTTCGAGGGAAATCGCAGCGTGGTGAAGGCTGACGAATCGCCGGGGTGCCGCGCCGCCGGGGTCGACGCATGACAAAGAGATTTTGACGCAGGAGACATTCAGGCATCTTTCAAGGTACGCTACAGCGTGGCGGGGACCCCTGTCCTGGGATTCGCCGGTGGTGACGGCAAGGCGCGTGGTGGTTACCGAGCACGGGTGCTGCTCAGGAGGGAATTGTCCGATGCCCCCGCCGATTCCGAGCAATGAGGCCAATCGTCTTGCGGCGCTCCGCGGTTTCGCATTGCTCGATACACCGCCGGATCCGGCATTCGACCGTCTGGCGCGGCTGGCGGCGGAGCTGCTCGGTGCACCGGTCGCGCTGATCTCGCTGATCGACGAGAAGCGGCAATGGCTCAAATCGCGGATCGGCGCGACCCTCAGCGAAATCCCGCGCGAGCAGGCGTTTTGCGCCCATGCCATCATGGCCGACGACATCCTGGTCATTCACGATGCCAGACAAGACGCCCGGTTCCGTGACAATCCGCTGGTCGTCAACCCACCGCATGTGCGGTTTTATGCGGGAATTCCTCTGCGGACGAGCGCGGGATTGGCGGTTGGCTCGCTCGCCGTCATGGATCGCACGCCGCGGGGCGGGCTGGCGCCACAAGAGACACAAGCGCTGCGTGATCTTGCCGCGCTCACCATGTCGCTGGTCGAAGCGGCGCAGCCGCGCGGGGGGCACCATGGTATGAGCCGGCTGCCGAACCGGACCCGGTTTCTCAAGGCGATCGACGCCGCGATCGCGGCGCGCGCCGCCGCAGGGCCGGAGATCGCGGTTGTCGCCATCAACGCGGCGACGCCGAGCCAGTACGCCGAGCTGGTACGGACGCTCGGACAGAGCGAGGCGGATTCGATCGAAGCCGCGTTCGCGGCCCGGATCAGCGAGCGGCTGCCGGCGCCGGGCGAGCTGTACCACCTCTCGAGCGCTCGGTTTGGCTGCCTGTTTGATGCCGGTTCATCCGGCCAGATGCAGCAGGTCGTCGACGGGTTGGACGAGCAGATGCGTCAACCGGGCGGCGGGCGGGATATTCCGTTCGCGAGCACGGTCGGGATCGGCGTCGCGTGCTATCCGCAGGATGGCGCCGATGCGGCGGAACTGCTGCGCGCCGCCCTGAGTGGGGCGCAGGAGGCGCTGAGCCGGGAAAAACGCTGGTGTGCCTATAGCCCGGCGTTCGACCTGGCATCGCGGCGTGCGTCTCTGCTGCTGCGCGACATCGGTCCGGCACTGGTCGATGAGCGACAACTGCATCTGGTCTACCAACCGAAGACCGACCTCAGAAGCGGCCGCTGTGTCGGCGCTGAGGCGCTGCTGCGCTGGACGCATCCGACGCTGGGCGAGATCACGCCGGGCGAGGCGATCCCGCTGATCGAGCAGACGACG
>JASHQG010000733.1 GCA_030037665.1 Acetobacteraceae bacterium | reverse complement strand
GACCAACTCGGCTGCGGTGGTGCCGTGCTTTGCCATGCGCATGTCGAGCGGCCCATCGGCGCGGAAGGAAAATCCGCGTGCGGCGTCGTCGAGCTGGAACGACGACACGCCGAGGTCCAGCATCACACCGTCCAACGCGTCCACCCCAGCGCGCGCAAGCAGCGACAGCATGTCACCAAACTGGCCCTCGATCAGGTGCAGGCGGCCAGGGAAGCGGGCGGCAAGGGTTGCGCCGCGGACGATCGCCTCGGGGTCGCGGTCGATCGCCCAGACCGTGCAGGCAGCGGCGTCGAGCACCGCTTCGGTGCAGCCGCCGCCACCGAAGGTAGCGTCGAGATAAATGCCGCCGTCGCGCGGGGCGAGCAGGCGCATAACCTCGGGGAGCATGACGGCGCTGTGGCCGGTCATGGCGGCATGCTCCCGGGCAGGGTGAAGCCGCGCTCGCGCGCGCGGTCGCGCGCAGCTTGGCGGCGGCGCTCGGCAGCCGATGGTTCCCAAAGCTGAAACGTGCGGCCCAGTCCCATGAAGGTGACGCTGTCCTGGAGGCCCGCGTGGCCGACCAGCCCCTCGTGCAGAATAATGCGGCCCTCCCTGTCGGATTCCACCGGGAAGGCATCGGCATAGAGGATGGCTGCGAGGTCCTCCTGTTCCGCACTGAACGTCTGAAGCTGGTTCAGCGGGTTCGCCAGGGCCTCGAACACCGGCACTGGCCAGGCCTCGATGCACGGATGCTGATGCGACGGCCGAAGGATCAGTTGCACCGTGCTTTCGTCGCTGCCGTTTTTCAGAGCGGCCCGGAACGGCGCGGGGACCGAGACGCGGCCCTTGGCGTCTCGTCGGCTCAGGTGTGTGCCGAGGAACTGCGACATCCGGGCCGGTCTGCCTTTCGTGCGACGCGCCGCGCTTGGGTTGGGCCGATCTCTCCAACGTTGCGACACCGGCCCGGGCCGCCTGCGGGAGCAACCATGACCTGTGTTCTCCCGTGGGCAGCAGGACCGCCGTTTCGGGATGGCATGGGGTAGCATGGGACAGCATGGGCGTCAAAGGGAATTGACCCGGGCGAGTACTGTTGGCACGCGATTTTTCGCGCGTTCGTCAACGGCTTAGCCGTGATGTCTCGATTCTGGCCAAGGCGATTGTGGCCCCGGCAACAAATTCTTGATCCGTTCGGTGTGGATACGTCCACAGCAGTCGCGACGACGTGGCGCTGATGGAGCCAGACGGCCTGTAAGCCGGGTTCTGTCCGCGCTGTTGGCGCGGGACGACCATTCCTCTGGGACGCGTCTTGCGGCGCGCCTCACGCGACCAACCCGGGCGGCGGGCCGGGAAGCCTTGCACCGTTGCCGGCGCGGCCGCCCCTATTCGGTCTTGCTCCCGGTGGGGTTTACCCTGCCGCCCCTGTTGCCAGGGGCGCGGTGCGCTCTTGCCGCACCGTTTCGCCCTTGCCCGCGGGGCATCTCGCGATCCTTGCGCGGGCGGTTTGTTTTCTGTGGCACTGTCCCTGAGGTCACCCTCGCCGGCGGTTGGCCGGCACCGTTTTCCCGTGGAGCCCGGACTTTCCTCTGCCGGCACGAGCCGACAGCGGCCGTCCGGCCGTCTGGCGGCGCAGAGATGCGTGGGCAATGCCGCCGGGTCAAGACGGCGCCAGACGCGGCATAACCGCTCGGAATCAGATCACGGCCATACCATGATGAATGTCCTGCACAGTGGCTGGCCCTGTTCCACGGATGGATCTGCGTCAGTGGCGGGGCAGGCTCACCACACGGTCCGGACTGTGGGTGGGCCGCGCGGGTTCATCCTCGCCGCAGACGCGTCCCCGTCTCCTGCCGCGGCATCGCCTGCACCTGCGGCACTTCCGGCTGCGGCAGCTCATACGCCGCAGCCTCTACCCGCTGCAGCGCGGCTGCCGTCTCCGGCAAGCGCGGCGTGTCGAGCCTCGGCGGCTCGCCAAACCCGAATGCCCGCGTCATGTCGCCGCATGTGCGCCGCCGCCACGGGCTGAGGTTGACAACCTCCACGCCGAAGCGCGTCTCGATCAATCGTAGCGTTGACGTGTGATCAAACGTTTCGCTGCAAACATAGGCGCCTCGGGTGAACGGCGAGATCACCAGGCACGGCACCCGGAACCCCAGTCCGATCGGTAGCCCGTCAACAAACTCGTCCGGCGTACCCGGTTTTGGCAGCGGCGGGAGGACGTGGTCGAACAAGCCGTCGTTCTCATCGTAATTCAGAACCAGCGCCGTACGGCCCCAGAGCCGCGGATTCGACCAGAGCGCCTCCAGCACCTGCCGCGTGTGGTTCTCCCCCGCAGCCGGCATGTATCGCGGGTGCTCTGTCACGGTGGACGGCGGTACGATCCACGTCACCTGCGGGATGTTGCCGGTACGCAGGTCATGCAGCAGGTCGTCGAAGCTGCGATCGCGCATCAGGTTGTCGAAAAGGTCGGACGTCGGTGCCGCATCGGCGAAAACCGGAAAGTGTTTGCAGACGTTGCAGCCGAAGTCGTCCCGCTCGTGATACACGCGCCACGTGATGCCCGCGCGTTGCAGGCGCTCCGGATAGGTCTCCCAGGTGTAGTGACGCCCCTCATTGTTCAGCGCCGGGCCGCCGTTTTTCCCCTGCGGATCGATGGTGCCGGTCATCAGGTAGTAGCGGTTCGGATGCGTCGGCCCGAGTATGGAGCAGTGGTAGCCGTCGCAGATCGTGAAGGCGTCGGCGAGCGCATAATAAAACGGCAGATCGGCGCGAGTGAAATAGCCCATAGTCAGTGGCGCGAGTCGTCCGTTTACCCGCCGGTGGGCCGGAATCCATGCGTCCATCGCGCCGCCGTTCAGGCACCCGTGCAGTGGCAGCCAGGAGTGGCTGAGGCCGTACAGGCGTTGCGAGCTGGTCGTCGCGGTGTTCAGCCGGAAGGGAAGCACGTAGCCGTCGGGATTCTCCGGATCGGGCTGGTGGAAGACGCTGCGCCCATCGGCAAGCCGCAATGCCGCCGAGTCGTCGAAGCCGCGCACACCGGACAGCGTGCCAAAATAATGATCGAAGGAACGGTTCTCCTTCATCAGGACGATGATGTGGTCGATGTCGGTCAGTTTCGCCTGCGCAGCCGCGGCCGCTGGCGACGCCGCCATGCCGGCGAGTGCTGTGGATCCCTGCAGGAAGTCGCGGCGATGAAGCATCGTCAAACCCTCAATTTGTTATCCCGCTTGTCAGTATGCCGCTTCCAGCAGCCGCATCGCGTCCTCAATCTGCTGCTGTGGCGAGCGCATGCCCGCATTGGCGTTGAAGTTCTTCACGGTCTGATGCGCGATCCCTTCCAGATCATCGCGCGGAATCTTTAGTTGGCGCAGCCGGGTCGGAGCACCGACCCGCGCATAGAGCGCCTCCAGCGTGTCGGCGACGGCGAGTGCTGCTGTGCGGGCGTCCATCCCGTCGCGCCAGACTTGCAGCGCCTCGGCGACCTGGCGGGCCGACCGCGTGTCGATCGTCTCGCTGAGGCGGATCTTCGGCGCATGCACGACCGACGTGGACTCGCCCTGACCGACGTGGGGATAGCGCACGTGCAGTGCCGTCGAGACCGCGTAATTGCCGGAAAATGCTCCCCCGCGAAACCGGCGGACGCCATCGTCCTCGGCGCGATTCTGCAGGAAAGCGGCGAGGGCGAGGTCGATCCGCAGCGCCGGATTGCCAAGCTCGCCCATCAGCCGTGGATAGGCGCGAAAGGCCAGGTGGAAGGCGTGATTGCGGTCGCCCTCGGCCAGCGGATTGATGGCCAGCTGTGACATCGAACCGACCAGGCCGGCAAATACTGTGGTCGCGGTAGAGCGGATGAGATCGGGCGGTGCCGTTTGCATCGCATCCTCGTCGAGGAAGATGGCCTGCGGCCGCGTCTTCGGATCGAAGTACTCCATGCGATGGTCCAGCTGCGGGTTCTTCAGCCCGGTACCGGCACGATTGACGGCACTGTTTGGCGTTGTCGGGATGTTGATGATCGGCGGCTTCGGTGCGAGCAATCGGGGGCTGTAGGCGGGCTTGCCTTCCGGATACTGCGTCATGATCGCAAACGGATCGCCAGGTTCTGCCATAAAAATCGCCACCGCGCGCGCAGCCACGATCACGCTGCCGCCGCCGACCGCGATCAGCAGGTCGGCGCCGGCTTCGCGCGCAGCCTCTGTCGCAGCCTGGACCGAGGCGTAGGTGGAGTCCTTCTCGATGCCATCGAACACGCCCGCGTAACGGTCACCCAGGACAGACCCAATGCGTCGGACGGTGTCGGTGCGCCGGTTGACGGAGTGGGAGCATACGACGAAGCCGCGTTTCGCGCTGGCGCGGTCGGCGGCTTCCTTCAGGCTTTGCTCGATGACCTTCGCGCCGCAGTACATGCGCCATGAATAGCCGGCGGCGCGGAATGTGTTGTCGGTCATGCCAAGCTGCCCCCTGATGTCTTCCGCTTGCGGTATGGCCGGACATGCCGGCCATCTGTGCACTCTCGCACGTATCGCGATTGCCGCCGTCACGCGAGAGCCCGTGCGGATGGGCGGCTGAACCCGCCCATGGCGGGTCCGGTTTTGGCTCTATCGCCTGGCTGCCCACAATGGCAGGTGCGCACCTTGCGTCCGGCGCGACGCGCTGCTGTCGTTGCGGCGAACAGCATCGGGAGACACATCATGCTGGAATCCCGCGAAGGCGGCTGTCATTGCGGCCGGGTTCGCTTCCGCGCGCAGGTCGATCTCGACCTGCTGTCGCAGTGCAGTTGCACTGTCTGTACCAAGAAGGGGATCGTGCATCTGCCCGTGCACCCCGACGACTTCCAGCTCTTGCGTGGCAAGGACGCTCTGGCGGTTTACACCTTCGGCACCGGTGTCGCGCAACACGCGTTCTGTTCGCATTGCGGCATGCACGGCTTCTACGTCCCGCGCTCGCAGCCCGACCGGATCAGCGTAAACGCGCGCTGTCTGGACAACGTCGACGGTCTGTCGCTGAGGCCGACGCGATATTTCGACGGCCGGCATTGGGAAGACGCGCAGCGCAAGCGTATTGCTGAGGGTGCCCACACTGCCCCGGCGGGTTTCAGCGGCGCGGTAACGCTGCAGGCCGTTCTGGCTCGTGCGCTGGGCTGACGACGGGAGAGGAACGATGACGCCAAACGACGAATGGGGCCTGATCGGCAGGGTGGCGATCGTCACCGGTGGCGGTGCGACGGGTGACGGCATCGGCAACGGCCGTGCCGCGGCGATTCTCCTGGCGCGCGCCGGTGCCCATGTGCTGGTGGTGGATCGCGAGCTGGCTCGGGCCGAACGCACTGTGGCAATGATCGAGGCCGAAGGTGGCAGTGCGGCCGCGGCCCCCTACGACGTGACAGTCGACACACAATGCGCGGCGATGGTGCAAAACGCCGTGTCGCGCTGGGGGCGGCTCGATTGTCTGGACAACAATGTTGGCATCGGCAGCAAGGGCTCGGTGGTCGACGAGTCCGAGCAGAACTGGCATCGCGTGATGCATGCGAACGTCGATTCGATGTTTCTGGCTTGCAGGCACGCGATTCCAACGATGATCCGCACGGCGGGTGGCGGCTCGATCGTGACGATATCCTCCATCTCTGCGCTGCGGCCGCGCGGCCTCACGGCTTACAGCGTGTCGAAGGGCGCAGTGATCGCACTGACCAAGGCGATGGCGGTGGATCACGGCCCCGACGGCATCCGCGTCAACTGCGTGTTTCCCGGACCGGTTTACACGCCGATGGTCTATGCACGCGGCATGAGCGACACGGCGCGGGAGAACAGACGCAAAGCATCCGTGCTGGGACGTGAAGGCACCGGCTGGGATGTCGGCGCGGCAGTGCGATTTTTACTCTCCGAACAGGCGCGATACATCACCGGTCAGGTCCTCGGCGTGGATGGCGGCGCGACCCTCGTCGGGCCGAGTCGGGCATCGGAGTGAACTCATGACGGAACCAACGGGTCCACTGAAGGGCTTCCGCATCCTCGACCTGACCACCGTTTTGTTCGGACCGTTCGGCACCCAGACGCTTGGCGACTGGGGCGCCGAAATCATCAAGGTGGAAAGCCCGACGGGCGACACCTGGCGCACCTCCGGTGTGTTCCGCAATCGCGGCATGAGCGGCCAGTTCATGGCGGCGAACCGCAACAAGCGCTCGATCGCGCTGGACCTGAAGCATCCGCGCGGAAAGGACGTGCTGCGGCGGCTGATCCCGGCGGTGGATGCGCTGGTGTCCAATATCCGTCCCGCCGCGTTGGAGCGCCTCGGTTTCAGCTACGACGTTTGCCGCGAACTCAATCCGAGCATCGTCTACGCCTCGGCGGTGGGCTTCGGCCAGGACGGCCCGTGGCGCGCGCGGCCGGCGTTCGATGAGATCATTCAGGCGGCGTCGGGTTTCGCTTCAGCCATGGGCACGGACGACGAGCCGGCGTTCGTCCCCAGCCTCATCGGCGACAAGATCTGCGGCATTGTACTGACCGCCGCGGTGACCGCAGCGCTGCTGCACCGCGAGCGCACCGGCGATGGCCAGATGGTCGAAGTCCCTATGCTGGAGACACTGGCGGCATTCAACAGCATCGAGATGTTCGGCGGCATCGCATTCGTGCCTCCGGTCGGGCCGGCCGGCTACAAGCGGATGAAGGCACGGCGGCCGGTGCGCACCAAGGACGGCTGGCTGACCATGTTGCCGTACTCGGGCGCCAACTGGTGCGCGTTCTTCGAGGCAGTCGGGCATCCGGAATGTATCGAGGAATTCCAGGTGCGCGACCCGGTCGCTCGGGCCCGCAACATCGATCGCATCTACGACCGCATGCGCGAGATCGCGCCCAGCCGCACGACAGCGGAATGGGAGGAACTACTTCTGTCGATCGACGTACCGCACACGGCGTTTGCGAAACTGGCCGACGTGGCGGAACAACCGCATCTGAAGGCGGTGGGCTTGTTTCAGGACCTGGAACATCCGACCGAAGGGACGATCCGCCAGGCGCGCCCGCCAGCGCGGTTCTCTGCCAGCCCCGCGGGGATACACCGGCTGCCGCCGCGTCTGGGCGAGCACTCGCGGGACGTGCTGCGGGAGGTGGGGTATTCCGAGGCTGAGATTGACGGGCTGGTGGATCAGAGGGTGGTGGGCGGCGGCTGATCGCACCAGAGAACCGGTTGCCCCGGCGGTGCTTTCACGCACCAATTCGACGTCGGCACGATGACGAGCCGCATTCGCTAGATGCCGATCACGGGTGATCCGCGGCGCATCCAGGCTCTCCGGGGGATGCAAACGCGCCGCTCGATCAATCCGGCGGCAGACCTGCGCAGAAGGGTCTCCGGGATCGCTGACGCATCGACAATGATCATTCGCGGTTACGTTCCTCGCGGACCGCCTCAGCCAGCGACCGGGACCGGTTGATGGCAGAACGGCTCGCACGCCGCGCGCAGCTCGTCCATCGTCGGCCGCTCGGTCACGCGACGAGTCTCGCGCAGCCTATTGTCGGAGCGGGACACTGCGACCGGCGCTGCGCGCGACCCGAACTGGCGACGCAGCTGCTCAGAGACATCGTGTATCTCGATGAGAGCCGCGATGCGTACAGCGCAAATACTTGTGCCACGCTTGTCGATCGCTGCGTTGCCGTATGCGCATAGGGGCGGGAGCCCCAGCTCCCGCCCGATCAGTCCCGCCGCGGCAGGCTTACACCCCGGCGTACTCGGTCTCGACCGACTTGTTCGTGTAGTCGGTCAGCAGCGAGGTGGCGACGATGCCGATGATCGCGCAGATCAGGATGTAGATAGCGA
>JASHQG010000075.1 GCA_030037665.1 Acetobacteraceae bacterium | reverse complement strand
GTCCAGCGCGACACGACGTGCGCGATGCCTTCCTCGGTAACCGCCTCGTTCACCAGCTTGCCGTCCGAGGCCTGCGCCAGCTTCTTCTCTATTTCCGGTATGACGCCGTACAGAACCTCCGACGCTTTCGCCAGGTCACCGCGACGTTGGGCGATCTCCACTTCGCTGCGCGCCTGGTCGAGCCGCTCCTTTAACTTCTGCGTCTCCTGCACCTGCTCTTTTTCCGACTGCCAGGCGGCGGTCATCGCATTCGACTCGTCCTCGAGCTCGGCAAGCTCCTTTTCCAGCTTGCCCAGCCGCTCGTGCGACGCCGGGTCGGTCTCCTTGCGCAGGGCCTCGCGCTCGATCTTCAACTGGATCACCCGTCGATCGAGTTCGTCGAGTTCCTCGGGCTTGCTGTCCACCTGCATGCGCAGACGGCTGGCCGCTTCGTCGATCAGGTCGATCGCCTTATCGGGCAAAAACCGATCGGTGATGTAGCGGTTGGACAGTGTCGCCGCCGCGACCAGCGCTCCGTCAGTGATCCGCACACCATGATGGGTCTCATATTTTTCCTTAATGCCGCGCAGGATGCTGATCGTGTCCTGAACGCTCGGCTCACCCACAAAGATCGGCTGGAAGCGGCGCGCCAGTGCCGCGTCTTTCTCGACGTGCTTGCGGTATTCATCGAGGGTCGTGGCGCCGATGCAATGCAATGCGCCGCGGGCCAGCTCCGGCTTGATCAGGTTGGACGCGTCCATCGCGCCATCGGCACGGCCAGCGCCAATCAGCGTGTGCATTTCGTCGATGAACAGGATGACTTCGCCGGCGGCGTCCTCGATCTCCTTCAGGACGGCCTTCAAGCGCTCCTCGAACTCGCCGCGGTATTTCGCGCCGGCGACCATCGCACCAAGGTCCAGTGCCAGCAGGCGCTTGTTCTTCAGCGCCTCCGGCACGTCGCCATTGACGATGCGCAGTGCGAGACCTTCCACGATGGCGGTCTTCCCGACGCCAGGTTCGCCGATCAGCACCGGGTTGTTCTTGGTGCGCCGCGCCAGGACCTGAATGGTGCGGCGGATTTCCTCGTCGCGCCCGATGACCGGGTCGAGTTTGCCCTGGCGGGCCATGTCGGTGACGTCGCGGGCGTATTTCTTGAGCGCGTCGAATGTCGCCTCGGCATTGGCCGATGTCACCTTGCGGCCCTTGCGGATATCGTTCACCGCCTTCTCGATCGCCTGCGGGGTCGTGCCGGCGCTTTTCAGCGCGCGCGCGGCGGGCGTGTCAGACGCGGCGAGCGCGACCAGCAGCCGGTCCTGAGCGACATATTCGTCGCCGGCCTTGGCCGCGGCCTGCTCGGCGGCATCCAGCACACGCACCAACTCCGGGGTGATCTGTGGCTGGCCGGCACCCGGCCCCTGCACTTTCGGCTGGCGGGCGATCTCGGCCTGCACCGCCGCGGCCGCGAGCTTTGGGTCACCGCCGGCCGTCCGGATCAAGCCAGCCGCGGCGCCCTCCTCATCGTCCAAGAGCGCCTTCAGCAGGTGCTCCGGCGTGATGCGCTGGTGGAACTCGCGAATCGCGATGGTCTGTGCAGCCTGCAGGAATCCCTGCGCGCGCTCGGTGAACTTCTGGATGTCCATGCCTCTCTGTCCCTATTCTCAGGCGACCAGCCCCTCCCCGCCCCTTTTCAGCAGGCAACGGGTACGTGAAGCTTTCGCAAGCAAGTGGTAAGCGGCGAGCGGTGCCTCAAGGGGGAGAGCCGCATGCGCATTGAATATCTCTACCGCTACCCGGTGAAAGGCCTGACCGCCGAGGCGCTTGAATGGGCCGCGGTCGAGCCCGGCGGAACCATCCCTTGGGACCGCGCCTTCGCCCTGGCGCAGGGCGACTCGGGCTTCGACCCGGCCGAGCCGCGCTGGCTGCAGAAGGCCAACTTCATGTGCCTGATGAAGAACGCCCGCATCGCCAGTCTGTTCTCGTTCTTCGATGCCAGGTCAGGGATGCTTGCGATCCGGGCGCCGGATGGCAGTGCGGTGGTGGAGAACGCTCTGACTGAGGCCGGGCGGGAGCGCATCAGTGCGTTTCTGACCGAATTCATGGGCGAGGAGGCGCGCGGCAGGCCGGCGTTTCATTACGTGCCGGAGCACAGCTTCGCCGACCAGCCAAGGAAGGTCATCAGCCTGATCAACCTGGCGAGCCTGCGCGATTACGAGGCGCGGGCCGGCGTGCGGCGGCACCGGCGGCGGTTCCGCGCCAATGTCTGGTTCTCCGGTGCGCCGGCCTGGGCGGAGCGCAACTGGATGGACCAGCAGCTCCAATTGGGCAGGGCCGTGCTGCAGGTGGTGAAGCCGATCACCCGCTGTCCGGCGACGGAGGTCAATCCCGAGACGGCGGTGCGTGATGCCGATCCGCTGACCGAACTGCGCGCATTGTACGGCCACACGGAACTGGGAGTGCATGCGGAGGTGGTCGAGGGTGGCCGATTCGCGGTCGGGGATTCGATCGAGCTGCTGCCGTAATCGTTGTTCATCTATCTCTTGCCGTCCCGGAACGAAATTGTGATCGCGCCGTCATACGTTTTTCATTTGAATACCCGCGAAGAGGTCAGACATGCTTTTGCCGTTTCCTCCCGAACTCAGCGCCGTCGGGGCCCGCGGCCCCGCGGGCCCCGCGGTTCTTTTTGTCGGGCAGGACAGCTCCGACGGCACGACCTCGAGCGCAAGACGCACCTCTCAGCGGTGGCACACCATGTTGCGGGGCGGCCTGGTATCGCGGTCGCGGCGAGCCGCCAGAGGTCCGGCGGCCGTGCCGCCTGTCTGATGGCGGCGCACATCGTCGGCAGGCCGATGATCATGCACGCGGGCATTGGACTTACCTGAACGGTCGGACGCTCGATCCTCTCATCGGACCTGTTCGGTCAGCGCGTGAGCCCCTGCCGATCAAAAGCAGGATGACGAGGATCGCCAGTGTCAAACACAATCCGCCGCTCGGGTGATGACCGCAGCCCGCGCTGTACGGCCACGTCGGCAGCGCCCCCAGAAGCAGCAGACTGAAGATAATGATGACCAGCATGCATAACACGACTCACTCGCATGCTGTCCGGGCTATGGGCCGCGACGAGTGTATT
>JASHQG010000732.1 GCA_030037665.1 Acetobacteraceae bacterium | reverse complement strand
CCGCCACACGTGCAGAGGGTCTTGTATGACGATGCTCAGTGCTCGGTCGCTGCGAATGTGTTCGCCGACGACCATAAGCAATGCCTGCCGGCAAACGCACAGGACGCTTCTGGTGGCGAGACGCGCTTCGCGTTCAGCTATTTCCCCGGCCGCAATTCGATCATGATGTTCCGCGACGCAGCCACGACCAGTGTCGTCTCCAACGGATCAGTTACGATGCAGATTGACGACACCCCGCGCTTCACCGCAAAGGCCGAAACCGAGACGGAGCATCACACGCTCATCGCACCGCTGGCCAATCGAGCGACCACGCAGACTGCGGTGCGCCGATTTCCGTTCGGTGAGACCGAGTTCCGCACGGATTTTGACGTTGCCCACGACAAGCGTGGAACGATCCATGTCGTTCGGCATGATCGCCCCTGTGATCAGGGCCACGGCAACCCATTGCATGCGACTCAGGTGCGTCGAGCGCATCGAGGCGGACATCACCCTTTCATTCACGCCCGACCGGCGCTTGAGTGACCGTTCCGTCGCTGCCGGCGGAACTGGATCGTTTCATGCGGCACGAAACCGTTCCGCGTGGCTGATGTCGCAACATGCCGTCTCCGCTGACACCAACCCGCGCGGGACGTGGCAGAGCTGCAATGTCTGCCGGACCGAGACAGAGCTCAGCGGCTCAGGTGACGATGCTGCGCCGCCTCAGCGTAGACGGCCATCATCTCGGCGGCGACGCGTGTGGCCGCAAAGGCGTGCGCGCGCGCGGTACCGCGTTCGACCAATGTTGCCCGCAAATCTGCGTTCGTCCCTAACGCGCGCATCGCGTCCGCGATCGCGTTCACGTCGGTCGGGTCGACAAGCAGGGCGGCATCAGAGGCCACTTCGCGCATGGGGTCGCGCGTCGACGTGATGACCGGTGTGCCAAAGCCGAAGCCCTCGAGGATCGGCAGGCCGAAGCCTTCCGCGAGGCTGGTCGCGACGAGGCAGAGGCTGCCACGATAGAGTGCCGCGAGTTCGGCGTCGAAGACGCGGGGGAGGAAGTGGATGTCACGCTCGGCCTCTGTCTGCCAGAGCGCTGCGCCTTCGGCCGCTCCCAGCACCTTGAGGTCGACACCCGGAAGACCTGCCCGCGCAGCGCGGAACGCTTCGATCACCCTTTGCGTATTGCGATGCGCGGCATAGCCACCGCGATGCAGGATATAGGGCCGTGGCGTCTCCAGCGGTGCGACGGCGGCATACTCGGCGAGGAAGCCGTCGACGGTGTTGTAGACGGTGCGTGCCTCGACACCATGCTCGGCGAGGGCGCGCCGGGTCGTATCGCTGACCGCGATGACGGTGGAACGAACGGAGGCCTGGCGAAAGATCTGCGTGGTGTAGCGTGCGTAGATCGCGTCCTTGACGCGCCGCCAGGGCGGGATGTCGTCGAGGAACATCAGGTCGTGGACCGTCACGATTGCAGGTCGGCCGCCGGTCAGGAGCGCGCGCGTGTTGCACGGGAAATGAATGACATCAGAGGCGAGCCGACGCGCCAGCCTGGGGATCAGAACCTGCTCCCAGATTGGCAGCGGCGCGGTGCGTACGGGCTGCCATGCAAGCGACGGGTAGCGGGGCAGCATGGCCGGATCGATCGTGCCGGGAACGGCAACGACGAGGTCCATCTGCGGGTCAGGCACGGAGCCGAGCGCGTGGCACAGTTCCGACAGGAAACGGCCGAACCCGTAGGGCTTGCCCCAGAAAAACCCATCAATCAGTACACGCGGCGCTCTCACAGACGCCCCAACGCGCATGTGATCGCAACCACCTCCACCCTGCGCGCGGGTGGCGGTAAAGGCCCAGCGCCGCTCTCGACGCGGCGCGGCATACAAGGACGAACCGGATGTCTCCGACGCTCTCGACTGCACCCGCTTCTGGCGCAACCGTCTGCGCACCCACGGAGGTGAGCTTTGCGTCGTTCTGGGCCGGACGTCGCCTCTCCGGCTTTGAGGCGAGCTGCATGGCGTCGTTCGTGCACCACGGCTACCGCCTCATCGCCTACAGCTACGACACGATCGAGAACCTGCCCGACGGCGTCGAGCCGGGCGATGCGGCCGCGATCGTCGCGCCTGACAATCTGCAGCGGTTCCTGATCCGCGGGCGGCCCAACCTCAGTCATTTCTCGGACCTGTTCCGTTACCGTCTGTTCAGCCTGACACCGCATATCTGGGTCGACGCGGACATGATGATGGTGCGGCCGCTGCCGGCGGGCGCATGGGACAAGCTGCTCGCGCGTGAAGACAAACGGACGATCTGCGGCGCGATCATGCGGCTCGATTCCAAGAACCCGCAACTCGACGAGCTGATCCGGCGGACCGAGGCGCTGCGTGACCGCGATCTCTACTGGGGTGCGACGGGACCACAGTTGCTGACGGCAACCTTCAGTCATGACGACCTGCTGGGCGCCGCCCATCCGCCCGAGATGTTTTTCCCGATCCACTACAACGACTTCTGGATGGCGTTCTTACCTGAGTACCGGGAGGCGTGCGAACGAATGTGCGTCGGGGCATCGACCGTCCACCTCTGGAACGACCGGGTTGTTGGTCTCGGCGTCTGGAAGCAGCTTGCACCGCCCGAAGGCTCGTTCCTGCACGCGTGCTTCGTCCAGTCCGGCTCCTGGCAGTTCGACGATGTGTATCCGGCAGAGGTGATGCGGGCGATGGTTCACAACTGGCGCGTCCGTTGCGAAGGCGGAGAGATCGGCCTGGGCCAATGGTCGCGTAAAATGTGGCCGAGCCTGAAGCTGACGGTACGGCGACGGTTGAAGCTGCCGGACTGAAGCACCCCGGTTTTGATTCATGCAGTGCTGGACGTCTCCACCGCGGCACCGCGCAACGCGCGGGCCGCACGGCCGATCACACGCTGCACGAGCAGCGTCCAGGTGCTTGGGTGCGACGCGACGAGTGCCAGTGCCCGCACGGCGTTGCCTTGCGCCAGCGCGCGCTGCGCGTTGAGGTAGTGCATCATCAT